>MGLU01000031.1:3221-10512 GCA_001796155.1 Chlamydiae bacterium RIFCSPHIGHO2_12_FULL_27_8
ATAACAGAATTTTAAAATTGATGAAAAGAAAAACTTCTAAAGAAAAAATTGAAGATATTTTTAAAAAATTAAAATCAAAAATGCCAAGTTTTTCAATTAGAACCTCTTTAATGGTAGGATTTCCATCTGAAACAGAAGAAGAGTTTTTGGAAATGGTTGATTTTATCAAAAAATATCCTATTGATAATCTTGCTGTGTTTAAATATTCAAATGAAAAACTCTCTCAATCGTATAATTTAGAAAATCAAATCGATGAAGAAATAAAACAAAAGAGATTTGAAATTTTAACTAAGGAGCAGTTTAAACAAATAAAAAAAAGACAAAAGAAATTAATCGGTCAAACTCTTGAAGTTTTAATTGACGGTTATCATAAAGAGAGTGATTTGCTTGCAACAGCAAGACATCAAGGTCAATGTTTTGAAGTGGATTCTAATGTTCTAATAAATGATATATCTAAAATAAAAAAAATGGGCTCTGTTCATAGGGTAAAAATAATAGATAATTCATCTTATGATTTAATAGCAGAGATCATCTGAATAGATGATATACTTCTCATTATGAGAAGTTGTGGGTAGAACCAAAGCCGCAGCATCGATCTAAAAGCGGCTCCTGTCCAAGACAGGTCTACAACCCACGATTAATACGAGAAGGAGTTCGTATTAAAGGGAATACTGATGTCCCGCAAGGAGCAATGGCTATGCAGATGCGGCTAACTCTAGAACCCCTATGGCTTTAGCCATTGTGGAGTATGTCAGTTGGGAACAATATTTAAAATCTATTGAATTAGAATTTTTTTCTTTTGGACTTACTTTAGAAGTTTTGGACCGTTCACAAGCTGAAGGAGTTATAAAAAGAGCTTTTCTAAAAGAAAATTCTTTCGCAAAAGTATTAAAATTGCAGCATGGTTTTTTACCTTCAGATAAGCAAGTAATCAAGATTAAATTAGAAATTGACGTCAATCCTCCGGAGGGATCTTTTTATGAAACGCAATATTTGGATTATCCATATCCTTTTTCTATATTGTGCCAAGATCTGTCAAGTTTATTTGCAGGTAAATGTCATTCACTTCTTTGTAGAAAATATATTAAGGGAAGAGACTGGTTTGATTTTTTATGGTATATGTCTAAAAAAACTCAAGTTAATTATAAATTGCTATCAAATGCATTATTTCAGACTGGACCATTCAAAGGGAAAGAAACAATAGTAAATAAAGATTGGCTAGTTGAAAATCTTCAATTAAGAATAAATGAAATAGACTGGAAAACGGTTCGTTTGGATATAGAACCTTTTCTAAAACCTGAGGATCAGAAGTTTATTGAAAATTGGAATAAAGAGCTTTTTTTAAGTATGATAAAAAAGCTGGAAACATTTTTATTGTAATTTGATTTTCATTTTAATAATTGAAATGGTACGAATTGGTACCCACTTCGTCCGAACTGCAAAATTTTCTATTTATACTATAGTTTCAAAAGGAAAGTTTATTCGTTTATTTCCTTGTAGAAAAAGATGGAAAGGATTGATTTGTTAAAGAAGTTATTCATTTTTTAATACCATAAATTCCCGGATGTTGTATTTTTTGAACTTCATTCATAAAACATTACTTTAATTTTAAAATTTCTATAGCCCATTTTTATTATCTTGTTCTATTATTTTTTTGAGAATTTTAAAAATATTTTATGAGATTGTCAAACGTTTTTTAGAAGTTACAACTTTTTGAGTACTTGCGTTTATTTTACACTCTCGTTTTTTTGATAAACAATAAAAAAATTACATTATTCGCTGAAATGATTTTTGATTAAACTATTAAAGGAGTTCTTTCTCCTATAGGAGGTGTTATTTCTTCCATTTTTTCACGCAATACAAAACATCCCATTACTGCATGGATTACCCCAAATGTAAAAAATAGAAGTACAAAGCCACTTGCAATATCACAAGTTTCACTAGAATACCTGCAAAATTTTGGATATGGTTCACATTTCTCTTTGCAATTCTTCATTAAGTCAAATCCAATAAAGAATGATCCTGAAAGCATTATAATCCCAATTGCAAAATTTAATCGCGGGAATTTTATAAAACATTCCATATAAGGCTCTATACAACAAAACCCACAACCTGAAGAAACAAAATTAGAGACTCTTTGGCATAATGATAGTTCATTAATATTACTATAGCCTGTTGACAACATATATTTACCTAATAAAATAAATAATAAAATTTTAGGATGTGAACATATATAATGCAATATTTTAATTAAAGGTTTTTAATATTTGTGTTAGCGTCAAATAGAAATGATACCTTTTAGAATTATTTACAAATGATTCCTTTTTATTTTAAGGTAGGCATTGTTTAATATAATTATTACAAAAAATAAAGATAGAAAACCATAAGATAGTATCTTTATAACAATAAATGGGAAAAGACCCCCTAGGGGGCAATGCTGTCAAAATAAGACTTAAGTCTATGATTTCAAGATGTTTTTTTTCGACTCTTGATTTATATAAACTTTTTTTTCATAAAAATCATAAAAATTAAAAGATTTGCCAACTAATGAATAAAAAATGTTTAAAATATTATTGACATTCTGATTTTTAAAAATATTATTAAAAACATATTTAAACTCTTTAGAATTAAGATTATCAGAAAAAAGAGAATTGATTTTTAATAGTTTTTTATCATTATTATCTAAAAAATATTCTCTATGTCTAATATTGCTAAAAATAGAACTAATTTTTTTATTATAAAGCAGTTCAATAATCTCGTTGTAATGCTTTTTTGTAAAAGATCAAGAACTCTAAAGATTTAACTTTTTTATTGCAAAGATATTTTTGATAAAAAATTAGCTTTTTAACTTTTTTGCTAAAGCAAAATAAAAAAAATATTTATCAAGATCTTCTAAAGTTGTCTCGTATTGATTTTGTCCATAAACAATATCTAAAAATATCTCCCTAACTCTTAAAATTTCTTTGTTTCTATTTTTCCACCTTTCATCACTAATAGTTAGCTCAAAAAGTTCTAAAGCCCTTAAAATTGCTGCTTCATATCTATTTTGATAATTTTTTGCTTTTATTACCCGGTTAATTTCACTTCCAATATTTGCAAGCTGTTCAACTAAAGAAAACTCAAACCATCTTCCTTTTGCAAGATCCTGATGTTGAAAACTCATATATCATTTTTTCTCGGTAAGTTTATTAATAATATCAACTATTTTTTTTCTTATTTCAGGATCTTTAACATCCCTAGATCTATTATTTAAAGATGGTCTTATATTAATTATAGAATCAAATTCCAAAAATCCTTCCTGATTAGCAGGGTATAAATTAATCCCCCAAAGATTTTTTTGTTTAGAACCATGTTCCGATAACATTATTGATTCTTCATCTGAATGTAACTCACCACCAATAATCATTATCTCTTTTTCTATATCAACAACAGCTTTTACCATATCTCCAAATATTTCATTTGCAATTTCTTGAAGTTCTTCAAGTGTTATTTTATTTTTTATCAATTTCATTTATTATACCAACAGTTTATATTTATATTTAAGAATTAAAAATATTATAACCATTTGATAAATACAATCATATTCTTTTTGATATAATAATAGTAACTTCTAAAACCTGAGGATCAGAAGTTTATTGAAAATTGGAATAAAGAGCTTTTTTTAAGTATGATAAAAAAGTTGGAAACATTTTTATTGTAATTTGATTTTCATTTTAATAATTGAAATGGTACGAATTGGTACCCACTTTGTCCGAAGCTGCTTGTCTTTAATGGCTTGTGAAAATAACCTTTAATTGTTTCATAAATAAATACCTAATTTAGGGTGTTTTAAATGAATTTATTGTATAAAAAATATGTAATAAAAAAAATTATTTTTTCATTTTTTTCTTGTTATTTTTTTTAAAATTGTTCATAAAAAATTATAACCAATTTAGAAAAATATATATGAAAAAAATTATTGTTTCACTATTTATGTTATTTTCAATTCAGTTATTTGCTTCTTCTTCAAAAGATGTTGTTGAGGAAATAGCTTCTATTGCAGATATAAAAATTAATGGTGACAGAATATGGGATATTAAAGTCCATAATGAAAGATTTTATGATAGAGTGCTAAAAGATCAATCTTTAGGACTTGGTGAATCTTACATGAATAATGATTGGGATAGTGATGCAATAGATGTTTTAATATATCAAATACTTCGAGCTGATCTTGAAAAAAAATTTAAACCTACATGGTCTCATCTTTGTGCATATTTGAAAGCAAAACTTTTTAATAGACAAAACAGATCAGGAAGCATGCAGGTAATTAATGAACATTATCAGCTGGGAAATGATCTTTATCAAAATATGCTAGATCCTCTTATGACTTACAGTTGCGGATATTGGAAAAATGCTGAAAATTTATCAGAAGCACAAGAAGCAAAATATGATCTTATAGCAAGAAAGCTTGGTTTTAAAAAAGGAATGCGAGTTTTAGATATCGGCTGCGGATGGGGAGGTTTTGTAAAGTATGCTGCAGAAAAATATGAAATAGAAGCCGTGGGTATAACTCTTTCTGAAAAACAAGCTTCATATGCTAGAGAAGTTTGTAAAAATCTTCCGGTAGAAATACGTGTTCAGGATTATAGAGATTTGAATGAGAAATTTGATAGGATTGTTGAGATAGGTATGTTTGAGCATGTAGGAGTTAAAAATCATAGACAATTTATGGAAGTAGTTCATAAATGTTTGAATGAACATGGAATGGTAATGCTCCATACTATAGGCGGAAATACATCAACTCTAACAGGTGATGCTTGGATAGATAAATATATATTCAGGGGAGGTCAATTGCCTTCAGTTGCACAAATAGGAAAATCTATTGAGGGCTTATTTGTAATGGAAGATTGGCATAATTTCAGTACAGATTATGACAAAACCTTAATGGGATGGTTTCAAAATTTTGATAAAAACTGGGATAAATTAAAAAATAATTATCCATCTCATTTTTATAGAATGTGGAAATATTATCTTTTATCATGTGCCGGAACTTTTAGAGCGAGACATGTCCAGCTTTGGCAGGTTGTTTTGTCTAAAGGTGGGGTATTAAATGGGTATGAAACTGTCAGATAAAAAATATGATATGCATGGTCATTGCTCTTTGCGGGATATCAGTGTTCCCTTTAATATGAACTCTTTAATTAAAATTAAAGCTAGCTCTCCGGAGAAAGCTGTTTCTTAATAGAATTTCATATAAAAATTTTATCATAAATTTTGTAATTTAATTGCAAAATGGAATCTTTAAAATTTAAATATTATTTTATTTATATTTTAAAATATATTAAAAGAAAGTTAACTGAGAGAGAACTATGGAAACTAAAGCTGTTTATAATGAATATACTCAAAATATTAAGGGTGTTGTAAATTATCAAGAGCAGCAGATTGAAATAAAAATAATAACATTAAAAATAGTTTTAGGTACTTTTGCAATAATTGGATTACTTGCTTTATCAAATATTAATCTTACAAATTTTTGGTTTTTAATAAATTCTGCGATTATTCCATTTTTAGCTCTTTTGGCAATAACTGTTAATTTTTTCAATGATTTTGTATTTAGAGAAAGACTAAAACTTAGTTTTTTCAATGAAGCTTTAAAATTGGAAAAGGATTTTGAATGGCTTCCTGAATTTCATATAAGCTTAATTGGTAAAAAATCAAAATCTACACAAAAGGTAATTAAGCAGATAACTTTTTATTTATTATGCAGCTGCATTTTATTTATAATTGTTATTTCAGCTTTAATTTTTCTTCCAACAATTAAAACAAATTTAGTAAGAATTTTAATTGGTATCTTAGGTTTTTCAATATATTTAATTTATTCAACTCTATTGATATTTTCTGCTAAAAAAACAAAAGAACTATTTGATTTAAAGTTTAAAGAACAGGAAATATTGCAGCATAATTTGAAAGAAGATGATTTTTTATCTTTAATTCATGCCAAAGGCAGGGAATATATAGAATATTTCTCTAATATAAAAATGAGATACAAAAATTTAACAATAACATTAATTACAACTATTTTTATTGCATTTGCATATATTGTTGGATCACAGGAAAATTTCTTTTCATCAAAAGAATCTTTTGTAGGAGTTGCAGATAGTTTTGTTCATGAAAATAAATTATACTTGATTTGTTTTATAATTTTACTTGCTACGATTGGCGTTAGAATGATCAGATATTTGGATTTAGATGTAAGTAATGAACAATTGAGACCTTTATATAATTATGTTTTAAGCATAGAAAAAAAAGTTAAATCTTTAACGAAACCATATGAAACTATAGCAAAAACCGTCTACAATAAAACTGATCCAATAATAGTTGATTATTTATATTATTCAGCATTTAACGTAGGTATTTTAATTATAGGGTCAACAGTTCTTTTATCACATGTAAGAGATTATCATAGTTTTTTATCTGTTTGTTCAACTTTCTGTATATTGTCTCTTTTTTTTATATGGGAAATAGTTGGGCTATATATTGTTTATAATAAAAGATTGATTTTATAAATAATTTAAAATCAAAGTGATTTTCATTTTTTTATTTTTAAATAAAAACCCTTCCAATAAAATAAATATTTTCTTTATAAGCAAGTTTAAAGACTACATAAATATGCAGGATAAAATATGTTGGATTTTTCAATTTTAATAGGCGGAGCATCCGGAGAAGGTATAGATACATCATCTGTAACTATTTCAAAAATTTTAAACAGCCTTGGATATAATATTTATGTATATAGGGATTACCCATCTTTGATAAGAGGGGGACATACATTTGCTGTTATTAGAGCTTCGAAAGATAAAATTTTTAATCATAACAATAAAATAGATATTATTTTAGCTTTGAATAAGGACACTATTGATTTACATAAAGATAAGCATAAAGATGATACTATAATCATTTTTGATTCGAATAAAATTAAATCTGATATTGGAATTGGAATTTCAATAAAAGATATTTTAAAAGAAGAAAAAGCACTTCCAATATTAGCAAATTCTATTTTAATTGGAGCTCTTATTAAAGCAATGGGAATAGATTTTGAAATTTTAGAAGAAGTTTTCAAAAAAAAATATAAAAAACATCTTGAGCAAAATATAAAAGTTGCTAAAAGAGGATTTGATCTAACTGAAACAAAATTCTCTTTAAAAGAGGTTTCTAAAGAAAGAAGAGCAATTTTAACAGGCAATGATGCTGTATGTTTGGGTCTTATAAAAGCTAATGCAAAATCATATATTTCATATCCTATGACACCTGC
>MGLU01000031.1:10559-11800 GCA_001796155.1 Chlamydiae bacterium RIFCSPHIGHO2_12_FULL_27_8
TGTTTATTTGTAGAAGGTTTGAGTTTTGCAGGGATTGGTGAGATTCCGACGGTTGCTGTTTTAAGTCAAAGAGGGGGGCCGGGGACAGGACTTCCTACTTATACCGGACAGGCAGACTTAAATTTTGCTATTCATTGCGGTCATGGAGATTTTATAAAATTTGTTGTTGCACCCGGCGATTGTGAAGAAGCTTTTTATTTGTCGGCACTTGCTTTAAATATGGCTTGGAAATATCAAATAGTTTCAATAATTTTAATAGATAAAATTTTGTCTGAAAGTTTTTATAGTTTTGATATAAAACTTGTAAAGGACATTAAAGAGGAAAAAGAGATTTTTTGGGACAAGAAGGGTGAATATAAAAGATATCAATATACTGAAAACGGAGTTTCACCTTTAACATATTATGGTGAAAAAAATGCAGTTGTTAAGATAAATAGTTATGAACACTGTGAATTCGGGCTTGCAGCCGAAGATAGTGAAGAATCAAAAAAAATGCAGGAAAAAAGATATAAAAAATTAAAATCATTAGAGAAAGATTTAGAAAAATATGAACTTGTAAAAGTTTATGGAAATAGCGAAAGTAAAAATGCAATTATATGTTTTGGGTCGACAAAAGGAGTCTGTATTGAAGCTGCAATAGATTTAGGTTATAAAGTAATACAGCCTTTAATTTTAAATCCTTTTCCAAAAAAAGAGATGGAAAAAGCATTTAAAAATGTTTCAAAAGCTGTATGTGTAGAATATAATATAACAGGACAGCTTTCAAACATGTTAAAATCTAATGGCTTTAAAATTGATTTTAATATTTTGAGATATGATGGCAGAACATATTCGGTAGAGGAATTAAAAAAGGAAATTTCTAAGGTGATCAAATGAATAATAAAGATTTAACTTCTAAAGCTCTTAATACCTGGTGTCCCGGATGTGGAAATTTTGCTATATTAAATGCAATAAAACAGGTTTTAAAATCACTTATAGATGAAGGTCTTCCATACGAACAAATAGTTTTGGTTTCAGGAATTGGATGTCATGGAAAGATAGTTGATTATATAAATGTCAATTCATTCAATTCTCTTCATGGAAGAGCAATTCCTGCAGCTGAAGGAATAAAACTTGGAAATCCAAAATTGAAAGTTATTGCATTTGCCGGAGATGGTGATGCATATGGTGAAGGATTAGAACATTTGATTTTTGCTGCCAAAAGAAATTTTGATATTACAACTATTATTCATAATAATAGG
>MGLU01000031.1:11885-15215 GCA_001796155.1 Chlamydiae bacterium RIFCSPHIGHO2_12_FULL_27_8
TCTCGTAGATGTTTTACAGGTTTGTGTAATTTTTTGTAATATGTATGATTATTATTCTCAAAGAGTTTATGAACTTGAAAAGCATGATGCTTCAAATTATTCAAGTGCATTTCAAAAAATTAGAGAGTGGGATTATAATAAAGATTCAAAAATTCCTCTCGGAGTTTTTTATAAAAAAGAAGTTTGTACATTTGATTCCTACTATTCACAGTTTGATAATGTCAAAATTGATTTGGAAAAAGAAATCAATAAGGTTTTACAAGAAATGCAATAAAATGAAATTGACTTTTTAAGTAGATAATAATATTTTGAAAATAATAAACATTTATAGGAGTTTTTTTATGCGTTTATTATTTTTAATATTGGCTTGTTTCATTTTTTCAAACATGCATGCAGCAGGCAGCAACCTTTCAAATGTTAGAATAGTTCAGACTTCTAAGGTAGAAGATGATAATATCGTTCAAAAATATAAGGAAATTAATCCGTGGGGGATGAATGTTTCCATTGATATTTATGGATGCGATGTTGAATTAATTAAAAGTGAAGAATATGTTAAAAATTTTTTAAAAGATCTAGTAACGTTTATTGGTATGAAAGCATATGGAGAGCCTTTAATTAAAAATTTTGGACCAAATCCAAGACTATTTGGAATATCAGCACTTCAATTGATTGAAACATCTAGTATTACTGCACATTTTGCTCCGGATACAAAAGCTGCACATATTGATATATTTAGCTGCACATCTTTTAGACCTCATGCTGCCGGTGTTTTTTGTAGAAATTATTTTAAGGCAACAGAACTTATTATTTCGGATGTAGTATTTAGATATTAATTTTTCAAAAAATATTACTTTGAAATTTTTTTCCAAAGTAATATTTATTTTCTTGTATTAAATCTCATTTTATTTTTAATTAATATTTAGAGAATAATGTATGCATTTTATTGAAATTATTGTTGCTTTATTAATGTTAATATATTTATTTCTAATAATCATTTTTACAGAAAAATTTTTATGAGCATAAGAAATATATTTGAACTATTAATTTTTTTAACTCTTTTAACTTTTTTTTCATCGTTATTTGCTAGCTATATGGATAAAGTCTTTAAGGGTCATAAAACTATTTTAGATGTATTTTTAAAACCTATTGAAAATTTTATATATAAAATCTGCAAAATAAATACAAAAGAGCAGCAAAATTGGAAAAGTTATTTTTATAAACTTTTATTATTTTCATTTATTTCGTTACTATTTACTTTTTTAGTCATTCAGCTGCAATATTATCTTCCTTTAAATCCTGAAAAAATTAAAGCTCCAAATTTTTTTACTAATTTAAATATTTCATCCAGTTTTTTAACAAATACAAATTTGCAGGTTTATAAACCGGAAGTGACTCTTTCTTATTTTTCACAAATGGTTGCACTTACTCTTCAGAATTTTTTATCGCCTGCAGTTGGATTTTGCACTGCACTTGTTTTAATTAGGGCTTTTAAAAATAAGGCATGTGAAACCATAGGTAATTTTTATCAGGATTTGATAAAAATGCTATTATATGTTCTTTTACCTCTTTCAATTTTTTTATCTATTATTTTTGTTTTTGAAGGTGTTCCGCAAAATTTTCAAAAATATAAAAAAATTCAAACATTGGAACATTTTGATCAAACAATTATTGGCGGACCGATAGCTTCGCAGGAAGCTATTAAAATAATTGGGTCAAATGGAGGAGGTTTTACAAATGCTAATTCTTGTCATCCTTTTGAAAATCCGACACCTTTTTCAAATTATCTGCAAATATTTTTTATAATGTTTATACCTGCAGTACAATTTTTCTTTTATGGAAAACAAATTAAAAATGTTAAACATTCTTATTCAATTTATTCTTCAATGATTATTTATTTTGTTTTAACTTTTTTAATAAATATCAATTTTGATTTTGAACCAAGTAAAATTATTAGAGAAAATAAGGTAGATACATATTTTGGAAATTTTGAAGGTAAAGAAACAAGACTTAATATTTTTGAATCATCACTATTTACTATTGCAACAACAACAGTTTCAAATGGTGCTACAAACTGTTCGTTAGATTCATTAAATCCTATAGCCGGGCTAATGGCTATGCTTAATATTGAGCTTGGCGAAATTGTTTTCGGAGGGATTGGATCCGGCCTTTACAGCATGATTTTATTTATTTTACTGAGCATATTTTTATGTGGTCTAATAATTGGAAGGACGCCTGAATATTTAGGTAAAAAAATAGAAGGCACAGATGTTAGATACATAATGCTTGCTCTTATGTCATTTATTTTAGTTATTTTAGCATTCAGTGCAATTTCAATATTATTACCATCTGCTTTAAAAGGAATTAGTGTAAAAGGTTCGCATGGACTATCTCAAATTCTTTATGTATTCAGTTCTGCAGCCGGAAATAATGGGAGTGCGTTTAATGGACTAGATACAACATTACCCTGGTATACTATTACCACAACTTTTGCAATGCTTTTAGGAAGATTTTTTATAATGTTTTTTATATTTCTGCTTGCAAAAAATATTGCTGTTAAGAAAAAAACTTTTGAAAAAGTTTCTTTTCCTATAACCGGACCAATTTTTTGTTTTGTATTATTTGGTACAATTTTACTTATCGGAGCTCTTACATTTTTACCTGCTATTGTTATGGGACCTATTTTAGAAAGACTTAATTTTTTAAATGGGATTTATTATTAAATGGAAAAAAAAGTAAATATTTTCAAAATAATTTTACCTTCAATTTTATCTTCAATTAAAAAGTGTTCATTTCATCTTTTGTATAAAAATCCTGTAATTTTCATAACAGAACTTGGAGCGATATTTACAACTCTTGGAATTTTTTATTCAAAAGAGCCTTTAGGATTTGTGCTGCAAGTTTCAACTTGGCTTTGGTTCACTGTATTTTTTGCAAATTTTTCTGAAGCTTTAGCTGAAAGTAAAAATAAAGCACAAGCAAATTTTTTAAAAGAGTCAAAAAAAACAATTATTGCTAATAAATTAAATCCGGATGGAACTATTTCTCAAGTAAGTTCAACTGAGCTTAAAAAGGGTGATATAGTTATTGTTAAAAAAAATGAGATAATTCCCTGTGATGGAGAGATAATACATGGTCAGGCAGCGATAGATGAATCATCGGTAACAGGTGAATCAGAGCCTGCGATAAGAGCTTCCGGTACGGATCATAATAGTGTAATTTGTTCAACAAAAGTAATTTCAGATGAAATTCAAATAAAAGTTACTTCTGAAATCGGTCAAACATTTTTAGATAAGATGATAGAGCTGATTGAAGGAGCTAAAAGAAAAAAAA
>MGLU01000032.1:0-4335 GCA_001796155.1 Chlamydiae bacterium RIFCSPHIGHO2_12_FULL_27_8
ACTCTTGATAATATTGAATCAACAGATCTTGAAATTGTAATTGATGCAAAAAATAAATTGGATGATTTTTCATTTTTAATTACAAAAAGTTCACTTGTTTCAAAAAACGCTCACTTAAAAATTGAAAAAGATATCCAAAAAGTGGACCCTATAAAATTAAGTGTTAGTTTAAGTAATTTGATTACAGAAAAAATACCCGTTCTTTTTTTAAAACCTACAGGAAATGCACCAAAGGGATATGAATTATTAGACATATGGCCGGTGCAGTTATTTGTCACGATTAGCGGACCTGAAGAGGAAGTAAACAAATTAAAAATAACAGGTATACTAAAAAGATTTAATCTAGATGATATTTCACAAGAAGAATTGAATGCTATAAATTCATCTATGCAAAGAGGTAAAAATAATGTTGTAAGTTATTTTATTCCTACTTCATGGAAGAAAGTATTTATATCCTCTATTTCAAATATTCCAATAGATATTGATGATCCTAATGCAAATTCATTAAGAATTGATTTTAAAAAAAATGATTTCCTGCCATTAAAAGTAAATATTCCAATAGTTTTATATTTTCCTTCATCTGTTTTATCAAAATATAACCCTCAAAATACAGTTATTAAACTAGATGAAAATGTTATAAGCAAAAATGGGATGTATTTTTTAAATAAAAAAATATATGCCCAAGGAGTGAACGAAAAATTTATTGATATAATAAAAGATCATGTAGAGATATTAATCTGTATAGAAGATAAAAATAATAATGAGCCTCTTGATTGGAATTTAAATTATGTTAACCCGAAAAAGCTTCAAACAAGATTTGTTGAAGAAACGTTAAAAGATACTACAAATGACATTTTAAAAAAAATGCCATTAGATTCGTCTGAAGAATATTTAAAAGATAGATTTAGAAAACTTGTTAAGGATAATATTTTATTTTTATCAAAAAATCAAAAATTAAAATTAATCATTAAATTGATAAATAATGAAATTATTATCACACAAGACAATAGTTGAATGGATGAAATTACATTTATAAAATATCATTTCAACAAAACCGGCGGTCTTGAAAAATACAGTAAAAAAATTATAGAATATTTTTTAAAAAAAAAATTCAAAATTAACATTATTACTACATCAGATTTCGATTTTTCTAATAATTTTATTAAAATTTACCGATATAAGCCAAAGTTTATATCGTTCATAAATATTTTGTTATTTGATTTTTTTATAAAAAAAACAATAAGACAAAACAATTTAAAAAATATTTTTTCATTAGACAGGTCTTCGATATTTAATTATACAAGGCTAGGCAATGGTGTTCATAGAGCATTTTTAGATAAAAAAAAATTATTCGAATCTTTTTTCAAAAGTTTTTTAAATAAAATAAATCCCCTACATTTAATTTTAAAAAAAATTGAAAAAGATGGATTTTACAATAAAAAAGTTAAAAAAATAATTGTAAACTCCAAAATGGTTAAAAATGAGCTTATGGAATATTACAAAATTGATAATGCAAAAATTGAAGTAATTTTTAATGGAGTAGATTTTATAAATCATTCAGTTGATATGGATAGAAAAAACTTTTTAAAAGAAAATAATTTAGATGACAAATATACATTTTTATTTATAGGAAATGGGTATAAGAGAAAGGGTTTGGATTTACTTTTAAAAGCAATTTCTACAATTGATAGAGATTTTAATTTATTGATAGTAGGGAAAGAAAAGAAAATAAATTTTTATAAGAAACTAGTAAAAAAATTAAAATTGGAAGAAAAAGTAAAATTTTTTAATCATAGTGATACTATTTACAAATTTTACAATAGCTCCCATATTTTAGTATTGCCTACATTTTATGATCCATTTGCAAATGTAACTTTGGAAGCAATTTCAACCGGCATAAAAGTTATTACTACGAAATATAATGGAGCAAGTGAAATAATAAATGAAAAAAATGGTTATATATTAGAAAATTTGAGTGATATTAATAAATTTAGAGAAATACTGTTAAAAGTAATGGAAGAGAAAAATGAAAAAAATGAAATAATAGATTCCATTGCACACTTAACATTTGAAAACCAGCTTAAAAAGCTTATAGATGTAGTTGAAGATGCTTAGAGGTAAAGATAGAGTTTCATATTATTTTATTAGGATTTTGACAATACCTATAATGTTTTTACCAAATAAAATCATTCATTTACTTGGTAAATTTTTGGGAATCATTTGTTTTTATATTTTAATAAGATTAAGAAAAAAAACATTAAGCAATTTGGCGATTGCTAAAGATCTAAATTTTTCGAATGAAGAAATTTTAAAAATTGGAAAAAAATCCTTTCAAAACTTAGCAATAAACATTTTGGAATATCCAAAGTTATCTTTTAAAAAAAAATTTTCTAAGCTGATAGTTTGTGAAAATCCGGAAATTGCAGATGATATTTACAAAAAAAAAATTGGAATAATCTTTTTTTGCGGTCATCAGTCAAACTGGGAAGTATTATTTTTGGACGGTACCTCAAGGATGAATGGTATAGCAATTGGAAGGCCAATAAAAAATAAAAAGTTATATAAATGGATTATTAAAATCAGAGAGAAGAATGGAGGTAAAATAATAACTCCTAAAAATGCGTTAAGAGAGGGTCTGAAATGTCTTAAAAAAGGTGTTTTTTTAGGTATAGTCGGCGATCAGGGAATGCCGGAGAGTTCTTATCATTATCCTTTTTTTGGAACTAGAGCATGGACAACAACTGCTCCTGCCCTGCTGTCTTACAAAACCAATTCACCAATAATAGTTGCTACAACGAAAAGAGAGAATAATAGATACAAAATAAAATATTCAGATCCAATATGGCCAAATTTGGAAAAACCATTAGAGTCGGAAGTTAGAAGAATAATGGATGAATCATTAAAAATATTAGAAAAAAGCATAAAAAAAAGACCCCATGAATGGCTTTGGCAGCATAATAGATGGAAGCAGCAAAATCCTAAATTAATATCTAAAAGATACAGGCATGATACAATTTTAATAATTCTTCCTCTTGAAAAGGAAGAATTTTTTAAAATAAACAATCATTTAGAAATATTATTTAAAATATATTCAAAAGGCTTTTTAACAATATTATGTCCTGAAGATTTTTCAAGAGATTTGGCAAGAACTGACCATGAAATAATTTTTTATAAAAGCTATGAAAACAGTTTATTAAATGATTATAGATTCAAGCTGGTTTACAACTTTACAAATTTTAAAAAGATAAATTCACATTATTTAAAATATAGTGCTTATGAAGTTATAACAATAAAAAAAATGTTAGATGATATTTATAAAAAAGACATTCAAATTGATATAAATAATCTTTCTGAAATATTTAAACATTCCATTTATAGAAAAGCTTTAAAAATATAAAATTAAATAAAAAGCACAAAGAGTAAAAATGCCACAGAATAGATATTTCATAGATGAAAATATAAAGATTAATTCGACATATTTATTAGAAAATAATGAACTACACTATTTAAAAAATGTAATGAGAAATACAGAAGATGATGAAATTGAAATAATTAATGGGAATGGAATTTTAGCTAAAGCAAAAATTTTAAAAATCTCTAAAAATTCAGCTGAAATAAAAATTTATTCATTAAATGAAAATAGAAAAAGAAAAACTAAATCTGTTTTAGTTCAATCTATACTAAAACCTCAAAATATGGATTATATTTTAGAAAAAAATACTGAACTTGGAATTGATGAGTTTTGGGTTTTTTTTTCAAAAAATAGTGAGAAAGTCAATATTTCTCAAAATAGAATTTTTAGAATGAATCAAATATTGATTTCTGCGGTGAAACAATCCGGAAGGTTATTTTTACCTGAAATAAAAATTTTTGAAAATATTTCAAAACTGCCGGAATTTAAAAACGGATATTTATGTTCTTTAGATTCAAAAAAAATAGATAAAATAGAGTCTAGTGAAGATATTTTTATAATAGTAGGTCCTGAAAAAGGCTTTTTAAAAGAAGAAGAAGATTTTTTCATAAACAAATTTAAAGTAAAAAAAATTAAGTTAAATCAAAATGTATTAAGAGCAGAAACTGCTTCTATTTGTGCCGGAGCTATTTTAAATTATTTTCTTTTGGAAGATAGATAAGAGCTTTTTCCGGTTCTAATAAAATAGTTTCATTATCTTCTAATAGATCAAAGGCATGTTTTACTCTAATTATAGATGGCAAATCCAGGAGTTTAGCATTTTGTATAAGAAAATTTTCAGAAAAGGTATCTGTTGAGCTATTTTGTAAAATTACTCCCTTAGCAACTTTTAATAGTTTTAGATATCTATCATCACATTTTGT
>MGLU01000032.1:4370-6061 GCA_001796155.1 Chlamydiae bacterium RIFCSPHIGHO2_12_FULL_27_8
TATCATCATTTAAAGATAATATTTTCAAAACTTGACCTTTAATTTTTTTACCAACACCCATCACTCCCTTAAGCAAAATATTGCCAATGCTTTCAACAATCATAAGATTTGTCTCCCCTCTTTTTTCAAAAGGATATGATGAAGCTAAAACAATATAATCTCCAAAAGAAATAATCTCATTTTCTTCGGCAAATTTTGAAATAATAGCAAAAGCTTCTCTTTCTGTTGACCAGTGAGTATCAAAAATAGGGATAACTCCCCAAATAAAGGCTAACTGATGGTATTTCTTTTTAACATTGGTTAAAACAAGTATTGGCATTTGAGGTCTCAGTCTTGTTAAAAGTCTTGCTGTAAACCCTGATCTTGTCATAGCAAATATTGCTTTGGCATCTGAGCTGTAAGCAGTTTTTACACATGCCACTGCAACTGATGATGATATATCTTTATATTCAATATGATGTGATTCTTTATAAAAAAAATCTTTATAATCAAAATCCGACTCAGTTTCATGAATGATTTTTTTCATCTGCCGGACGGTTTCTATTGGGTACTTGCCGGATGCTGTTTCAGCAGAAAGCATAACTGCAGAAGAACTATCATAAATTGCATTTGCGACATCTGACACTTCAGCTCTTGTAGGCCTTGGATTTTGAATCATGGATTCAAGCATTTGTGTAGCAATAACAACAGGTTTGCATGCATCATAACATTTATGAATCATAATTTTTTGAAGTTTTGGGACTAAACTTAGGTCCACTTCAACTCCTAAATCACCTCTTGCTACCATTATTCCGTCAGCTGCTTCAGCAATCTCATCAAAATTATCAACACCCTCTGCACTTTCTATTTTAGCTATAACTGAAACATCAGAACAATTATTTTGATGAAGTATTTTTTTTATCTCCAGAACATGATCTGCCGATCTGATAAAGGATGCTGCAACTATATCAATATCATTTTCGCATCCGAATTTTAAATCTTTTATATCCTGTTCAGTTACAGCAGGGAGAGATAGTTGTACATTAGGAATGTTTATACTTTTTTTACTTTTTAAAATGCCGTTATTTTGAATTTCAATTAAAATATAATCATCATCTTTTTCAATAACTTTCGCACTTATATATCCATCATCAAAGAGTATTTTCTGAGAAGGTTTTAATATTTTTAAAACTTCAAAAGGGTTAATTGGAATTTCGTCATCATTTTTAGCCTCTCCCCTAATCAATTTAACCTTTTGTTTGGTTTTTAACTCTAAAACATCATTTTTTAATTCACCGACTCTTATTTCAGGGCCTTTAGTATCTAGCATTATGGAAATAGGAATATTAGTTTTTTCTCTAGCTTCTTTGATATTTTGAATAGTTTTAAAATGTTCTTCATGAGTTCCGTGAGAAAAATTAATTCTTGCGACATTCATACCTGTCTTAATTAATTCAATGATCATTTCAAGAGAATTACTGGAAGGTCCTAGGGTGCAAATAATTTTAGTGTGTGTATACATAATTTTTAAATTTATAAAAAAAACAAAACGTAATAAAATATACAATATATCTAACTTAACAATTATAGGAAAATTGAATAATCGTCAAATTGTATTAAAAAAAGTTAAAACTCACAATCTAAAAAATGTAGATTTAACTTTAGACCCTTTTCAAATTATAGTTTTTACCGGCGTGTCCGGATCAGGTAAG
>MGLU01000032.1:6090-7361 GCA_001796155.1 Chlamydiae bacterium RIFCSPHIGHO2_12_FULL_27_8
TGAAGGTCAAAGACGATATATAGAGTCTCTTCCGGCATCAATTAGAAGATACATTCCGGAGCTTTCAAAGCCTGATGCTCAATTAATTGAGGGTTTATCGCCAACTATTGCAATAGAGCAGAAAACTGTATTAAAAACTCCTCGATCAACAGTAGGTACAATTACAGGCATATATGATTTTTTAAGAGTTTTATATTCAAAGGTAGCTACCCTTCACTGTCCTATTTCTGATGAAATTGTAACTCCGCAGAGCAGGGAAAAGATTATTGAAGAGATAATAAAGAACTATTCAAATAAAAAAATCATTGTTTTAAGTCCTAGTATAACAGCACAAAAAGGAAGTTTGAAAGAAGATATAGAACATCTTATAAAAAAAGGTTTTACAAGAGTTAGAATTGATAAAAAAATATTTTCTCTAGAAGAAAATATTTCACTCGATCCTTTACGGGAACATAATCTTGAAATAATAATAGATAGAATAACTTTAGATTTAAAAAACATTTCAAGAGTTAAAGAAGATATAAATTTAGCTTTAAAACTATCAAATGGGACATTAATAATTGTAGATATAGAAACTGAGGAAGAGAAATTTTTTTCCGAATATGCATTTAGTCCAAAATCAAATCAATATTATAAATCACTTTCTGCTGTAGATTTTTCATTTAATAACCCAAACGGCATGTGTTTAAAATGTCAAGGTTTGGGTGAAATATTTGAATTTGATATAAATAGAATTATTGATGAAGAACTCTCCATATCTGAAAATTGCTGTAAAATACAGGGAAGCTATCAAACGGTTAAATATAAAAATATCTACGACAATCTGGCTAAAATTTATAAATTTTCAGTAAAAGACAAATTTAAAAATCTTTCAAAAAAAGCTAAAGATATTTTTTTATATGGAACTGATGAATGGATAAAAATGAGATTTATTCATCCAAGAAAAAACACAAGGTGGGATGAATTTGTAAAATACAAAGGTGTATTATTTGAAGCTCATAAAAAATTAGATAAAGCGACAAGTGAGACATATAGATCGAACATGCAAGAATATATGTCAAAGAAAGTTTGTGATGAATGTAAAGGTGCAAAAATTCGGCCATATCCTGCAAATGCAAGAATTAACGGTAAAAAAATACATGAATTAACAGCTTTTAGTATTTTGAAAATTGTAGACTTTTTTAAAAATTTAAAATTAAAAAATGAAGATTTTTTAATAGCAAAAGATGTTATTTCTGAAATTTTAAAAAAACTTTCTTTTTTAATAAATG
>MGLU01000033.1 GCA_001796155.1 Chlamydiae bacterium RIFCSPHIGHO2_12_FULL_27_8
ATATACAGCCGGCACTGTCTTTAGTCCCATCTCTATTAGGACAGGTAAAACCGGCTTCTATTCCTATTTTATAAACTCTGATTCCAAATAGAAATTTCAAAAAATCATTATATGTTAAATATCTTTTCATATTTTGTATAAAAGGTGAAATGTAGTATAATGCCACTATACTTTTAAAGAGAAAGGATTTTTGAAGTGAAAAAAAAATTTACATATATTTCGATCGTTTTTATAGCACTTTTCTTTTCGATTTATAGCTTTTTGCCTCATTTTTTATCTAAATATAATACTAAAAAAACTTTTAATGAGCTTGGACTGACAACAAAAGAATTGAAATATGATAATGATTATTTTGAATATGTAGAAGGGGGAGAAGGCCCGGTTATCGTTTTTGTTCATGGATTCCAAAGTTCTAAGAACTTTTGGGTACCTTATATGAAAAAACTAAATAAAGATTATACTATAATTGCCATAGATCTGCCCGGTCACGGGAACAGTTCAAGCCCTAAAGATCAAAAATATGATATAAATTCTTTAGCTCAAACTTTATCAAGGTTTGTTGAAGAAAAAGGACTTAGTGATTTTCATTTAGTAGGATCGTCTATGGGTGGGGGTGTGGTATCTATTTACGCATCAGAGCATCCGGATAAACTGAAGTCTTTAACTCTTATGAATCCTCTTGGTATTGATAGAGGATTGAGAAGCGAACTTCAGCTTCTTTTAGAAAATGGAAAGAATCTTTTTTTCCCATCATCTCTCGATGAATTTGATGAAATGGCTCTTTACCTGACCGGTAAAAAAATTAATTTAAATAATTATTTTAAAAAATATGTATTAACTCAGATGAATAAAAGATATTTTTTCTTTAAAAAAGCTTTTAAGGAGCTTTTATCTTCTACTCCTTTAGATAACGTTTTGCCTAAAATAGAGACAAGATCATTAATTATAATCGGTAAAAAAGATAGAATTATTCATCCTGATTCTTTTGAGTATTTTGTTGAATTAATGCCTAATATTAAAGCTGTTAGAATTGAAAACGGATCACATGTTTTTGTGGATCAATCATTTGAACAAGCAAGTGATTCTATGCAGGAATTTTTAAAAGAAAATAGTTAAGACTGAATTTTTTTGGATATTTCAAAAATTTTTAAATAAATATTTTTAATATTTTCTGAATCAATTTTATTTAGAATTTCAGATTCTCTTGTTTTATCTTCGACTTCTTTTTTAAAATTTTTTAATTTTACAACTAATTCAAATCTCTTCTTTAAGGAATCAATAATTATATTATCTAAAAAGTCAATTTCCTCTCTAATTTTTTTAAGCATTGCTTTCTTCTATTAAATAAAGTTTGTCGCCTTTTCTTATTTTTCTATCTACTTTGAATGAAATTTTTTCGCCTTTATAGGCTATTTCTCTGTTATTATTTAATTCATCTATTCTTAATTCAAAAATACCTGTTGTCAGTCCGGATATTAACACTTTATCACCTTTTTTCACCTCAGCCGAGTGTAATAAAAATTCTCCAACTTTGATCTTGCTAAAATAGTTTGTGGATTTTCCTATATATATTTTTTTTGTAGTTGCTTTTGATCCGTGTGAGTTTGCCCACATCTTTGTTTCTTCGCCTAGGTAGTAGCCTCCATGCCAAAAATCTCTGTTGTATACTCTTTTAACTTCATTTAAAAGAGATTCTTTTAACTCATCTGTATAACAATTGTTTTCGATAGCGTTTAAAGCATTTTTATATGCTTTTGTAACAGTATAAACATATTCAGGACTTCTAGCCCTTCCTTCTATTTTTAAAATTTCTGCCCCGGTATTCAAAATTTTATCTAAATGTAAAATTGTACATAAATCTTTAGGAGACATTATGTAGTTATTTTCTATAATTAGTTCTTTTCCGGTCTCTAATTCTTCTACCTTATATTTTCTTCTGCAGGCCTGAAGGCATTCTCCTCTATTTGCTGATTTATTATATTGAGCAAGGCTCATAAAGCATTTTCCTGAAATAGATACACATAAAGCTCCATGAATAAATATTTCAATCTTAACTTTTTGCTTTTGTGGTCCTAGAATATTTTTTTCATTGATTGTGTCTGTAATATTTTTTATTTGATCAGCACTAAGTTCCCTTGCAAGAACAATTGTAGAAGAAAATTTAGAATAAAATTTTACAGCTTCTATATTTGAAACATTAGCCTGAGTGGAAATGTGTATATTAATATCTTTTTCTATAGCTTTATTTAAAACTGCAAAATCATGGGCTATAACTGCATCAATTTTAGCTTCTTTTACCTTATTTAAAATATTATCCAAAAGTTCAATTTCTTTATCATAAATTATAGAGTTCAAAGTTAAAAAACATTTAATATTATTTTTTTTGCAAATTTTAGAAATATCATTCAAGTCATTTAATTTAAAACTTTTAATAGCTCCCTTCCTCATGTTGAGCTCATCAATTCCAAAATAAATACAATCAGCTTTTGCATCAATAGCAGCTAAAAGACTCTCATAATTTCCGGCAGGTGATAGAATTTTTGGATACATATTTATATAGTGTAATGTAAAATTGTTCTAATTATTATAGGTTTTAACGATTTTATATGCAAATTAGATGACTATAGTAAATGAAACTAATATCCAATTTTTAATTAGAGATGAAGCTGCACTTTTATTAGGAGATGCTAATGATTTTTTATCGTATTTAGAAATTAAAAAAAAAATTACTAAGTTAGCAAAAGAAAAAATTATAATGGACCCAATATGTTTTGTCGAATATAGCAGTATTTCTGCGAATACTTTTTATATATTGGAAGATTTTATAAAAAAATATCCAAATTATCATTTAATTTCTGATATAAAAAAAAATAAAATACGTTTTTGGGTTGCTTAAAAATCTAAGTAAAATTCTAAAATTAACCCATTTAAGAAAAGATTTCCTTTGTTTGCATCTATCCCAAACATAGAATTATCTCTTAAATATCTCATCATATTCTGATTAAAAAATATTTCAAAATCATATAAAGCATCAATGCTGAAATGAAGTTTGTTTTTATTAAAATATCTTCCCCATCCAATTCCTATCTGTGTTTCAAAATTTGGGTTTATATAACTGTTTTTATTATCAGTTATATTACTTAAAATTGTACCGGCTGCAGATAGATCATCAAATAATGAACCGACCGAAAATTTTTGATATAAAATATTAAAATAAGAATCTAAAGATAAATTAAAACCTTTAAAAAAAATCCATTTTGTATTCAAGCCAATTCTAGGTCCTATTATCCATGATGTGGATTTTTGAATCGATTGAGCAATTTCTCCCCCGAGTAGTGAATATTCCGCATCAAAATTTTGAGCTATTGTACCTGCTCTGATTCCAATGACTGGAGATGTAATAAGATGAGTTCCGCTATATTGAGATCTAAATATATTAAAATCCAAAATATTTAATTTGAGATTCCATTTTGCATTTACAGATGTTGAATAGTTTCTTCTTCCTCCGGCAAGGTCTCTGTAAACCTCAATGTTATAAAACGGTTCATTTTCATAAAAAGTGCTATTTGAAATATTAAAATAAAAATATTTTAATAAAAAACTCCAATTATCAAAATCTGAATTTAGTCCAAAACCAATCTTAAATCCGGGGTTATATCTAAGATCCATATTTATAACACTTTCTATAAAATCTGAAGGAAATACAGATACAAGTCTTCCAAGATCTAAACCATCTTCCTTTGCTCTAACATAAACTAAACTTGCATTAACAAAAAAATCCATTTTTTTTGATAAATCTATTCTCGCAGGAGCGTTATATCCCTGCATTAAATTGATTTCATTAATCTCATAACCTTGATTGAAAATCTGTGATGTATCTACAGGTTCATTTGAATTTGCATTTGTTAGAAGAAGTAGTGAAGAAATTATTTGTAATAATTTCATGTTCATAAAAATTACCAATTTAAAAAAATTCAGATTACAATAATGAAAAGAATTTTTTTTTAAAAGAAAATTATCTTATAAAAACATTTCTAAAATTTTTTAAATGATTATTTTTAATATTTAGAAGCTCATCATCAGAAAATGATGAGAATTTTTGGTATTCTTTATTTAAAGTATTTGTATTTATAAATTTTTGAAGAAAATATTTTTTTGCTTCTTTAATAAGTGATGCCATCTCTAAAATATCTGCAATACTATGAAAGTTTTTTATTAGAGTTGATCTGAATTCATTATCAATTTTTGAATTTTTTATTATTTCTATGGATAAAACTATTTTTTTTAAATCAATTTTTTTATTAATTAGAGCTTCATATTTTGTTAACGGAGCTTTAATATCCATTGCAATATAGTCCAATAAATTATCATTCAAAAGTTTTTGAATTATATCCGGATTTATTCCATTAGTATCAAGTTTTACTAAAAAATTTAAGTCTTTAATTTTTTTTGTAAAAGCATATAAGTCTTTTTGTATTGAAGGTTCTCCTCCGCTAATAACTACAGCATCTAGTTTATTTATTCTGCTTTTTAAAAAATCAAAAAATTTCTCTTCATTGATTGGAGGGAGAAAATCTTCTTTTAATACAAGTGATTTGTTATGACAAAAATGACATAAAAAAGGACAGCCTTGAGTAAAAACCAAGGCTGCGAGTTTTTTTGGATAATCTATTAAAGTAAGTTTTTGAATTCCGCCAATTAACATTTTGCTATTTCTATTTTTGGGTCTTGATATTCTTTTCTAATATCATATTCAGCAACTTTACCATCATTCCATTGATTCACAGGTCTTAAATACCCGACAATTCTTGAGTATATTTCACATGTTTTTGAACATTTAGGACAGTGATAATGCTCTCCATTTAAATATCCATGATCTTCACAGACGCTAAATGTTGGAGTAACAGAAAAGTATGGAAGTTCGTATTTTTCAAATGCCTTTTTGATAAGATTTTTTACATTTTCAGGATCTTCAATTTTTTCACCAATAAATCCATGTAAAACTGTTCCGCCGGTATATCTTTTTTGAAGTGCATCTTGATGATCCAGTGCTTCAAATAAATCATCTGTATAATTGACAGGAAGAAGGGTTGAGTTTGTATAAAATGGTGCTGATCCCTGTTTGCACTGAGATTCATTTGCACAAATTATTTCCGGATATCTTTTCTTATCAATCAATGCAAGTCTATAACTTGTTCCTTCAGCCGGAGTTGCTTCCAAATTATAATTATTTGAAGTTTCTTCTTGATAAATGCTTAGTTTTTCTCTCATGAAATCTAAAACATTTATTGCAAATTTTTTCCCTTCGTCTGTAGAGATAGATTTATTAAAAAGATTTAAACATGCTTCATTCATTCCAACAAGACCAATAGTTGAAAAGTGATTTGACCAGTATGCACCAAATCTCTCTTTTATTTTTCTTAAATAGAATTTTGAATAAGGATATAAACCTTTTTCAGTAAAATTTTCAATTATCTTTCTTTTCATTTCTAAACTTTCTTTAGCAATATCCATCAATTCACTTAAATGATTTATAAATTCTTTTTCTGTTTTTGCCAAATAACCAATTCGCGGAAGATTCATTGTAACGACTCCAATTGATCCTGTTAAAGGATTGGATCCAAAAAGACCGCCTCCTCTTGATTTTAATTTTGATGTATCAAGTCTTAATCTGCAGCACATAGACCTTGTATCTTCTACATTCATCTCTGAATTAACAAAATTTGCAAAATATGGAATTCCATACTTTCCTGTGACTCTCCATAGAAGTTCTAAATTCTTATCATCATAATTAAAATCTTTTGTGATATTGTATGTAGGAATTGGAAAAGTAAAAACTCTTCCTTTTGCATCGCCGTCCTGCATTACTTCTAAAAATGCTTTATTAAGCATATCCATTTCATGCTGAAAATCTCCATAAGTCTCATTTTTTATTTCAGTTCCAATAAGAACATTTTGGTGCTTATATAAAGCGGAAGGTATTAAATCCATTGTGATATTTGTAAATGGTGTTTGAAATCCTACTCTTGTTGGAACGTTTACATTGAAAATAAATTCCTGCATAGCTTGTTTAACTTGTTCGTAAGACAAGTGATCATATCTTATAAAAGGAGCTAATAATGTATCAAAATTTGAAAAAGCCTGTGCACCGGCAGCTTCTCCTTGAAGTGTATAAAAAAAATTGACAACCTGACCCAAAGCACTTCTAAAATGTTTTGGAGGGGAACTTTGCACTTTTCCTGCAACACCTTTAAAACCTTCAGTTAGAAGATCTTTTAAATCCCAGCCAACGCAATATCCTGCTAAAACCCCAAGATCATGTATGTGAAACGCACCTTCAATATGAGCTCTTCTAATATTTGGCGGATAAAGTTTATTTAACCAATAAATTTTATTTGTTTCTGAAGCTATATAATTATGAAGACCTTGGAGAGAAAAACTCATATTCGAATTTTCTTTAACTTGCCAATCTAATTTTTCTAAATATTGGTCAATCAAATCAACTCCGGCTTTATTTGCAATTTCTCTTATTTTAAAATGCTGGTCTCTATAAATAATGTAAGCTTTTGCAGAACCTTTGAAAGGTGATGATAATAAAACTTCTTCCACAATATCTTGTATTTCTTCTACAGTTGGAATCTCTTTTATTATTTTTTCAGCTAACTGAATGACTCGAATGGTAAGAGTTTTGGCAATTGATTCGTCAAATTCTTTTGTTGCTTTTCCTGCTTTTAAAATTGCAGAAAATATTTTTTGTGAATCAAAATCGGCAATTTTTCCATTTCTTTTTATTATTTTATCTAAAAGGTGAATTTTTTTTTGCATAATATCTCCAAAGTTTTAAAAAATACAGCATCAAGATTTTAAATCTAAAACACTATATATTGTGGTTTATTTTCCTTATTAATACTAGATATAGATTTATTCATTTTTTTGCTATTGTTTTTTTTCGCCCATTGAATATTAGTTTTTTATGAAAAAAAATCTCTAAAATTTAAAAAATAATAAAACACAAAAAGGATTTAAAAGATTATCTTTTGGTTTTAAGTTTAAACAAATATTAGTTATCAGATCAATATTTTAAATCACTCTTTTGGTTATTA
>MGLU01000034.1:0-7049 GCA_001796155.1 Chlamydiae bacterium RIFCSPHIGHO2_12_FULL_27_8
ATTCATCCATTTCAAAAAAATTTATCCTGTTTTTAAAAGTTATGCCATATGGGGATTTTTTTGTCTTTTCAATATCAAATCTATTTTTAAAGTTCTCAAATAGTTCCTCTTGTGTAGTCTTTAAAAGGTTCGCCCTGATCGTTATAGGAGCTTGAGAGTTAGAATATTTGCAAAAGTCTATTGAATTTTCTTTTAAAGTGTTGTGGATAAGATCAAAAAAATCTTTTGGAAAGCTTACCTTTATATAATCAGAAATATTTTTATCATTATAAATTTTATCTAAATCCAATGTATCTAGAATTTCAAGCCTTTTTTCAATAGTAGCAGGCTTTTTTATAAAATTATCTAAAAGTGCTTTATACCTAATTATTTTATATAGGGTTTCAACAATTTCCTTTCTGTCTTTTGACCCAATACTTTTGTTTTTTTTGAAATAATCCCTTAAAAAAACATCCAATGGCAATGTAGTTTTATTAAAATTATTAAAAATTTCTATAATATGATATCTTCTAAATGGTATTTTCATTATTTGAAAATTATTATATCTTAAAATTATGATAATATACATGAAAAATAAAGAATTGATAACATAGGTTTCAAAATGGATAGTCTTAAATCATTTAGCTCATTTGTAGGTAGAATTTTACTTTCTATAATTTTTATCCTTTCTGCACTCCATAAAATTTTTGATTGGCAAAATACAGAGACCGGAATGATAAACCTGTTTTCTGATTGGCAAAGTTATGTAAGCTTTTTCCCTGCTCTTTCTAAAATTATTGCTTCATATATCGCTTATGTAAATGAAATATTAATTGCAATTACCATTTTTGAACTGTTAGGCGGTTTTTTGCTTTTTTTTAAAATAAAAGAAAAATTTGGTGCAGTCTTATTAATAATTTATTTTATTCCGGCTACAATATTTTTACACCCATTTTGGTTTTTGTCCGGAGCTTTAAAAGCTCAGGAACTTATAATTTTTTTAAAAAATTTAGCCATTTTAGGCGGATTGTTAATATTTGTGTCCGGTGAATCTCAAAAAACTTATAATAATCATGGACCAACTGAAGAAAATATCGAAGTATAACTTTATATATCTCTTTCTAAGTCTGATTTTAGCCGGATTCTCAACTCCGGCTTATGTCGGATTTTTTGGGTATTTTAATTTGCTCGCGTTCGCTCTTTTTTGGATTTGTATTAAAAATCTTAATAATAAAAAAATAGTTGTTTCATCCTTTGTCTATTTTTTTATTGTGAGTGCCATTCAGCTCTCATGGCTTTCTTCAACAAGATATCAGGGGACATTAATAATTTTAGTTTATCTATTTGTTCTAGCTTGGTTTGCAATTTGTTTTAGCCTGATTACTTTTATGCTTTTTAAAGATAAAAATTTAAACATTTCAAAAATGAACATTTTAAAAATGAACATTTCAAAAATGAACATTTTAAAAATGCTTTTTATCTCTTCAATATGGGTGCTATTGGAATATTCTAAACTCTATTTTTTATGCGGCTTTCCATTTTTCCCCATAGCTTCTTCATTCTCAAATAATATATATGCACTGCAGCTCGCTTCAGTTTTTGGTGTTTACGGACTAAGCTTTTATATTATTTTTGCAAATTTAGTTTTTTTTAATTTTTATATTAAAAAATCTATTAAAACCTTTTCTTTTTGGATTTTTCTGTTTGTTTTTCCAACTCTTTTCGGTTTTATTCATTTAAAAATTTATGAAAAAAAAGTATTTGCCAGCGAAAAAATTAATTGCATATTGGTCCAAACAGCAATTCTTCCTGAAGAAAAAAATTTGTTAAATGGCTATTTCGATAGTTTTGTTTCTCCTTTGTTGCAATGGAGCAATATTATTGATCTTATAAGTGAATATAAAAATAAAAATATCGATTTTATAGTACTGCCTGAAGCTTCAACAGCATTTTCCGCTTTTTCAAATTATTATCCATTCGATCTTGTAAAAAAATTATTTATGAATAAATTTGATAAATATCAGCTTTCAAATTTACCAAAATTTAAAAAGCCTTTCGCTGAAGAAATAGATGGAAAATTCTACGTCTCAAATAGCTACTTTTCTAAAGCTCTAGCAAATATTTACAATGCAAATTTTATTGCAGGATTTGATGATTATGAAGAAGATTCAACTTATAATGCAGCCTTTTTTTTCAACCCTAATAATTATAATTTTTTGAGATATGAAAAACAAAAACTTGTTCCAATAGGGGAATATATCCCTATAAATCTTTTGAGAAATTTTATAAAAAATCAATATAACATTTCATCTTCATTTAATAGAGGTACAATTTCAAAAGTTTTTCATGATAAATTCAATTTTTCACTATCTATATGCTATGACGAAATGTATTCCGATGTCATGAGAAATGCAAAAATAAAAGGTTCAAATTTTTTTATAAATCTAACAAATAATGCATGGTTTTATAATTCTAAACTTTATTACCAGCATTTTATTCTATCTAGAATCAAAGCTATCGAAAACGGTAATCCATTAGTTAGAGCTTGTAATACAGGTGTTACCGCAGGTATTGACGCTTTTGGAAGAATTGTAAACTATATACTTGTTGAAAATGAAAAAAAAGCTATTTATACTGAAATACCTTCTTTCAATTATAAAACCATTTATTCATATTTTGGAGATAAATTGATTGTCTGCATTTCTTTTTCTTTTATTTTCATTTACTTTTTATATAATTATTACTTGCAAAAAAAAATTAAGCTAAGTTAATTTTTTAAGAAATTATTTGAGATTGTATGATAATAAAAAAAAAAAATCAGAAAACTATTAATGAAAAAATTTCATTTAACGGAATTGGACTTTTTACAGGAGAAAAAGTATCTTTAAATATTTATCCCGCAGATGAAGATACCGGAATTGTCTTTCTAAGAAAAGATTTGAAAAATGTCCCTTTAATAAAGATTGATCTTTCTTTAATAACTGAATCTGATAGAAGAACTATGATCGGTTTAGATAAAAACTCTATTCAGACTGTAGAACATTTATTGAGTGCTTTATATTCTTTAGAAATTGATAATGCTTTAATCGAAATTTATGGAAGTGAAATTCCAATATATGACGGCAGCTCTAAATATTTTGTAGAAAAATTTTTAGAGATAGGGTTAAAAGATCAAAATAAAATAAAAAAATTTTTTTCAATAAACAATCCTGTGTACTTCAGCGAGGATTTTACTCATATTATTGCTCTTCCTTCAAATGAATTTAGAATAAGTTTTACCTTTCACTCCAAAAATACATTTATAGGATCGCAGTATTATTCATATTTGGTTGATCCGGAATCATATTTAGAACAAATAGCTCCTTGTAGAACTTTTTCAGTATATGAAGAAATAAAATACATTTTAGATAATAATTTTATTAAAGGAGGTAGTTTGGATAATGCAGTAGTAATTAAAGACAATGCAGTTTTAAATAAAGAGGGTGTAAGATTTAAGGATGAAATGGTAAGACATAAAATTTTAGATATGATAGGAGATCTTTCATTGATTGGAAAAAGATTCAATGCACATATAATCTCTATTAAATCAGGTCACTTGACAAATGTTAAATTTGCAAAACTATTAAATTCCCATTTGGTGGAGCTCTCATGAATGAAAAAACTGTTTTAGATAATAGTGAAATACAAAAAATACTTCCACATAGATATCCCTTTCTTTTAGTAGATAAGATTATTTATTTGAATGTTGAGGAAAATGAAATTATTGGAATAAAAACTGTTTCTGTAAACGAACCTTTTTTTCAAGGTCACTTTCCATCATACCATATTATGCCGGGAGTTTTAATTTTAGAAGCTATGGCCCAAACGGGAGGGATTTTAGTCCATCAAAAGGGCTTTCATGACAAAATAGCTTTTTTACTTAATATTTCTGATGCAAAATTTAGAAATCCGGTTTTACCCGGAGATGTTTTGAAAATTCATGCACAATGCATTCATTTAACTAGTAAAGGCGGAAAGATTTTTTCCAAAGCTATTGTAAATGAAAATATTGCTGCCGAAGCAACAATTTGTTATGTTTTAATCGATAAAAATAAACTTTAAATATTGGATTCAAAAAATGACGAATATAGATAAAAATGCAATTATTGAAGAAGGTGCAGCTATTGGAAAAAATGTTACAATAGAACCTTTCGCTGTTATTAAAAAAAATGTAATTTTAGAAAAAAATGTTACCATAAAATCTCATGCTTATATAGATGGTTTTACAACTATAAAAGAAAATGCTGTGATTTGGCCGGGAGCAGCTATCGGAACTCAAACCCAAGATCTAAAATTTAAAGGAGAAAAAACCTTCGTTGAAATAGGGAAAAATACAAACATTAGAGAATATGCTACTATAAATTCATCCTGTATCGAAAATTCAATAGTCAAAATTGGCGATAACTGTTTAATTATGGCTTATTGTCATGTAGCTCATAATTGTGAAGTTGGAAATAATGTCATTATGGCTAACAGTGCAATGCTCGCAGGTCATGTTATCGTTGAAGATTTTGTAACAATAGGAGGCATGACTCCGGTGCATCAGTTTTGCAGAATAGGAAAATATTCTATGGTGGGGGGCTTTTCAAGAGTTTCTCATGATATACCTCCATACACTATTGGAGGAGGATACCCATATAAAATGGGAGGTTTGAATTTAGTAGGTCTAAAAAGAAAGAATTTTTCTTTGGAAGTTAGAACGGAACTTTCAAAAGCTTTTAGAATTATTTACAGATCAGGTTTAAAACTCGAAAAATCAATTAAAAAAATTGAAACGGAATTAAAACCATTAAATGAAATAATCGAGTTGATCAATTTTTGTAAAACTTCTAAAAGAGGACTTATTGCATTAGAAGGAGTTACAAAAAGTATTGATGAAGTAGAAAAAGTTTTAGAAGAAGTCGTTAAATGAAAATAATATTTTTCGGTACCCCATATTTTGCTAAAGAAATTTTAAAATTTTTAATAGAAAAAAAAATTAATATTATTGCTGTCGTTACCCAAAATGATAAAATTTTAGGAAAAAGAAAATATGTTTCAGAAGTAAAAAAATATATTGTAGATAACAATATTCATATTCCGATTTTCCAACCTGAAAAAGCAAAAGATGAAAGTTTTATAGAAAATTTAAAAAAAATGGATGCAGATCTTTTTGTAGTCGTCGCATATGGCCAAATTTTAACTCAAAAACTTTTGGACCTTCCTAAAAAAGGATGCATAAATACACATGCCTCAATTTTACCAAAATATAGAGGTGCAAATCCAATAAGATATGCAATATTAAATGGTGAAAAAACTACCGGCGTTACCATTATGAAAATGGTAAAAAAAATGGATGCCGGAGATATAATTTTAAAAGATGTTATAGAAATACATAAAGATGATAATTTTCAAACTTTGGAAAGTAAACTGTTGAAAATTACAAAGCCTGTTCTTTTAAAAACATTAGACCTTTTTAAACAAAATAATGTCAGTTATTTTTCTCAAGATGAATCTTTAGTCACATTTGCCCCAAAACTGACTATCGACGATAGATTAATTAACCTATACAAAAATCCGGCTGAAATTATAAATCAAATTAGAGCTCTCTCTCCTTACCCCGGAGCTTTTATAGAAATAATTGTAGATAATGAGATAAAACAATTAAAAATTTTACATGCTGTAGATGATAATAAAAATTTAAACTTTAAAGAAATTTTTATTGATAAAGAAAATTTTATTATCGGTCTTCAGCATAAGTCCCTGAAATTATTGGAAATTCAGCTTGAAGGCAAAAGTAAAATGAATGTTAAAGATTTTTTAACAGGCTTAAAAAAATCAATAAAAATTAAATAATTTGATGTAATTTACAATTAATTGAGATTAATTTATCATATTGTTAAATTAATAATAATTACAATTATATGACTGCAATAACACCATATCAAAGCAATCAAGAGCTAACTCTACATCCGGTCAAAAATGATCAATTTGATATATTTATAAATATGATTACCGAATCGAAAGGGTGCGGGGTGTTTTTTACTTTATTTAGTAAAAGTATCGATTTTTTCATACTAGAATCCAAATCTCTTAGTGATAGAACGATCGCTTTCTTGGATAACACTTCTCAAAGTTTTAAAGCTGCTTCAAAAATCCTTATTTTTTTTAAAATTAAAACAGTAGCAGCAAAACTTTTTTCTTTAGAAAAGGATAAAATTGAATTATTTGAATTGTCCGAAAAAGAAGCTGTAATTAAAAATGTTTTAGACATAGCAAAAAATACATTTACCCTTGTGTCGGATTTGATGGTTTTAACACATTTTGGAATGGTATGCAAATTATATCAAATTGGAGAAAATTACAAAAAATTACTAGATGCTTCTGCGTTAAGTTTTGCAGCTTTTTCTTCATTGATAGAGATTTATCAAAATGTTTCTAAATGTTTAAAGTTTTTTGAGCAAGAACCTGCGAACCAAACTTCATTTGAAGTGAAAACATTTTTTGAAGAACAGAAAATATATGAATTTCTGGAAGCGGCAAGAAATTTTATATCATTTACCGTCTCATTGATTGCAATTAACAACAGCTATCTAGCATTTTTTGTAGTGCCTCAAGGGTTTGTGTTAGGGTTGTCTTTGATACTTATATATCTCACGTTTTATAATGTATACTATCAAAATAGCATGTCTTATAGTCTATCTTGAAACAGATGATACATAAATTAAATATTTTAGAATGGCTATTTCTTTTTTTAAATATTGTGATATTTATTCTTTTAATAATTCCAAGAATAAAGATAGAATAATTTTTCAAAGAATTTTTCTTGAGTTCAAATCCGAAATTTTGTATATTTTTTTTTCAAATACGCTATTTTAAAATACTTGAAATAAAGATTTTGATTGAGAGAAATATTAGAGTTTTGTTAACCTCTTTTTGTTAATCTTTAAAAGATTTTTTTAAAGAGCAAATATCAGTAACTAAAATTTAGAGAGAAAAAAATGAGTCTGCAGTTTATCGGAAAAAAAATTGGAATGAGCCAAATATTTGAT
>MGLU01000034.1:7083-9288 GCA_001796155.1 Chlamydiae bacterium RIFCSPHIGHO2_12_FULL_27_8
CCAAACAATGTAGTAACACAGTTAAAAAATAAAGATACTGATGGTTATAAATCTGTGCAACTTGCCGCTTTTGACAAAAAAAAACCTGTGTCAAATGCTTTAAAAGGTCATTTTGCAAAAGCAAAAGTTGATCCAAAGAAAAAAATAAAAGAATCTAGAGTTGAAAAAATTGAAGAATTTACAGTAGGTCAGGAAATTGCCCCTTCTTATTTTAAAAAAGGTGATGAGGTTGATGTCACAGCTGTTTCGAAAGGGAAAGGGTTTCAGGGGTTAATGAAATTATATGGATTTAGAGGGATGCCGGCTTCTCACGGATGTTCTAGATCACATAGACTTGGCGGATCGACAGGAATGAGATCTACTCCGGGCAGATGTTTTCCCGGCGGGAAAAGAGCTTCAAGAATGGGCGGAGATAAAGTAACTGTTCAAAATTTGCAGGTTGCAATTGTTGATGACAGTAAAAATCTTTTGGTTATTAAGGGATCTGTTCCCGGCTCAAATAATGGCTATGTTTATATTCAAAAAGCAAAAAAAATTAATAAATAGTTGAGGACGTTGTGGCTACACTTAAAAAATACGATGTATTAGGAAAAGAGATTGGAACTGAGGAAGTAAATATTGATGGAATTGATAAGCTTGCTAATAGTCAAATGATAAAAGATTATTTGGTTGCTTTAAGAGCTAATAAAAGACAATGGAATGCCAGCACCAAGGGAAGAAAAGAAGTAAATAGAACAGGTAGAAAGCCATTTCAGCAGAAGGGTACCGGAAAAGCAAGACAAGGATGTTTAGCTGCTCCACAATTTAGAGGAGGCGGTATCGTTTTTGGACCAAAACCTAAATTTGACATGTTTGTAAAAGTTAACAGAAAAGAGAAAATTTCAGTTATTAAAACTCTTCTTTGCAATAAAATTAAAAATTCTGATGCGATTGTTTTAAAACTTGAAGGTTCAGACATAAAGAAAACAAAACAGGTTAACAATTTTTTAAAAAATTTAAAATTTGATAACAAAAGAGTTCTGTTTGTTGCAGATTTAAAAATTAATGAAAATCTTAAAAGATGTTCAAAAAATATTCAAAAAACAGAGTTTGCCGATCTTAAAAATATTAATGGGTACAATGTCGCACTTTGTTCTAAACTAATATTTGTTGACGGCTCAATCGATCAGTTAAACAGTTTATTAACAAAGGGCACTTAAAATGAAAAGTCCATATGATATTATTAAAAATAGATATATTACAGAAAAATCAAGTGTATTGCTAGGTTTGAAAAATTCAAATTCAAGTAAATCTTTGAAAAAATTTGATAAACCAAAATATGTATTTTTAGTTGATCCTAAAGCAAATAAAAAAGAAATTGCTTGGGCTCTTGAAAAAATTTATGAAAAAAACAAAATTAAAGTTGTATCAGTTAACACAATAAATGTTCATCCAAAGAAGAAACGGGTTAAAGGTTTTATAGGTAAAACCAATCATATGAAAAAAGCTATTGTAACCTTGCAGTCAAATGATAGCATTGAATAATTAAAAGGTATAAAAAAATGACAAAGAAGTTTCGAGCAATAACACCAAGTTTAAGACAGTTGGTTCTTCCTTCTTCAGAAGAATTGAAACCATTAAAAAAAGGTCCTGAAAAATCTCTTTTGCAAATTAAAAGAAGAACTAACGGAAGAAATAATTTAGGTCAAATTACCTGTAGACATAGAGGTGGCGGACATAAAAGAAAATATAGAGTTATAGATTTTAAAAGAGATAAAGAAGGCGTTCAGGCAAAAGTAGCTTCAATTGAATATGATCCAAATAGAACAGCTCATATTGCTCTATTGCATTATGCAGACGGAGAAAAAAGATACATTATTGCCCCTCAGGGATTAAAAGTTGGAGATACTGTTGCAACTACAACCGGAGCTCCTTTTAATGTTGGAAATAGCATGAAATTAAAATATATCCCGCTTGGGATATTTATTCATAATATCGAAATGCATAAAGGAAAAGGTGGAGTTCTTGTTAGATCTGCGGGTTTATCTGCTCAGCTTTTAGCTAAAAGCGATAAACTTGCAACTATTAAAATGCCTTCAGGCGAAATTAGAATGATTAGTGAAGAATGTATGGCTACAATCGGAATCGTCTCTAATTCCGAACATAATTTAAGAGTTGATGGAAAAGCCGGAAGGACAAGATGGAAAGGCTTTAGACCGACTGTAA
>MGLU01000035.1:0-1450 GCA_001796155.1 Chlamydiae bacterium RIFCSPHIGHO2_12_FULL_27_8
TATTAAAAAATGGGAATCTAAATTAGCAATACCAACTCTTGAAAAAATAAAATAATTAATTTTAATATTATAAAAATTAATTTTAATCATTTTTTTAAATATGGTAATCGATATAATCAATTCTAGTTTTTTTTAAAAAGGAGATATTATGAGAAAATTATTCATGATAATTATTACATTATTTTTATCTTTTGCTTTTGCAGAAGAACAAAATGTTATTTCATTAACAGAAATTTCATCAGTTAACAAACAAGAAGAAGAATCAACAAAAGAAACTATAAAATCTTTTAAAGATACTAAAAATTATTCTTCTTACTGGACAACTTTTGTTCAAACAGGTACTTGGGTAATGCCTGTAACTTCAAAAGAATTTATTGCAGGTCCATTAGTTTCTGGCGGGTGGCAGTTTATTGAAGGGAAAAATGGTGTGGATATTTCTGCTGCTATAGGCGGTGCAAGATATGAAAAATCTTCCGGCTTTGCATATCATATCCCTAAAATTTCTTATTTAAGATTTGTATCAGATAATTTTTATTATGGTTTTGGAGCTAGTTTGTATGGAATTCATTCTTACTCAAAAAAAATTACAGAATTTAATGGGAGTGCACCATCTTACTATAGAAAAAATATGACTTCATATAATGGATTAGCAATAAATCCTCAAATTGGGTACAACGTAAAGCTTGGTAAAACATTAAGATCTTGTTTTGTTTTTAATGCAAATATTCCAACTCCGGCAATGATAACAAAACCAACAGGTAATGTATATATGCCATCAATCGAATTAAAAGCAGGTTTAGGATTTTAAGAAAAAAAGAAGCTGATTCTATTTAGAATCAGCTTCTAATAAATCCTTAGTTTTAACTTCTTTCTCTTTCTCTATAAATTGAATTTTGTCTTTATCAGCAGTAATATCAAAATCAACTTTTTTATCCGGGCTGATCAAAAGCTTTTCAGCAAGAGGATCTTCTAAGTATTGTTCAATTGTTCTTTTTAATGGTCTAGCTCCCATTGAAGGTTCAAAGCCTTTTTCTACTAAAAAGTCTTTAGCCTTATCATCTAAAGTAATAGAAATTCCCTTTTTAATAAGTCTTTTCTGCAGCTTTTTAAATTCTAGATCAACAATTTGTTTCAATACTATTTTATCTAGTGTTTTAAATATTACACAGCTGTCAATTCTATTTAAAAACTCAGGTTTGAAATGTTTTTTTACTGCAGATTCAATTTTGTTCTGCATTGCTTTATAATCCATATTTGTTTCATTTGCACCAAACCCGACTTCTGTTGATTTTCTTATAAGATCAGCACCAAGGTTCGATGTCATAATTATAATTGTGTTCTTGAAATCTATTTTTCTTCCAAGAGAATCAGTTAATTTTCCTTCGTCCATTATTTGAAGAAGTAAATTCATTACATCAGGATGGGCTTTTTCAATCTCATCAAAAAGCAC
>MGLU01000035.1:1466-2549 GCA_001796155.1 Chlamydiae bacterium RIFCSPHIGHO2_12_FULL_27_8
CGCCTTCTTCGTGCCCGACATATCCGGGAGGAGAGCCGATCATTCTGCTTACAGCAAACTTTTCCATATATTCGGACATGTCTACTTGTATTAAAGCTTCATCACCACCAAACAAATGTATAGCTAACAGTCTTGCCAAATGAGTTTTGCCAACTCCGGTGGGGCCTAAAAATATAAATGAGCCTATAGGTTTTTGCGGATCTTTAATATCAGCTCTAGATCTTTTAATTGCTTTGCAGACTTTTGCAACAGCATCTTCTTGACCTACTATATCGTTAAATAAAATTTTTTCCATATTAACAATTTTTTCAATCTCACTTTCAGTAAGTCTTGAAATAGGTATGCCTGTTTGTTTTGCTATTATTGCAGCTATATCTTCTTCATCAACAATTGCTTTATGCTCTTCCAAAGATTGTTCTCTTTGGTGTTTTATTGTTTGAAGCTGATCTCTTAATTTCTTTTCCGAATCTCTAAATTTTGCTGCTTTTTCATATTCCTGTTTGCCAATTGATTCTTCTTTTGCAATTCTTAATTTTTCGATTTCAGATTCAAATTTTACTATTTCAGGAGGCTGATGCATCGTCTCAATTCTAGCTTTAGCTCCGGCTTCATCCATCAAATCAATTGCTTTATCCGGTAAAAATCTACCTGAAATATATCTGTCAGACATTTCTACAGCAGCTGTAATTGCTGTTTCTGTATATGAGCAGTTATGGTGAACTTCATATTTTATTTTTAATCCTTCCAGAATTTGTTTGCTCTCTTCAATCGAAGGAGGAAATACTTGGATTTTTTGAAATCTTCGCTCTAGGGCTGCATCTTTTTCGATAAATTTTCGATATTCATCTAGTGTTGTAGCTCCAATACATTGGATTTCTCCTCGAGATAGCATTGGTTTTAAAATGTTAGATGCATCAATTGCTCCTTCAGCAGCTCCTGCACCTACAATTGTGTGAAGCTCATCTATAAATAATAGAACATTTCCATGTTTTTTAATTTCATCCATTACAGCTTTAATTCTCTCTTCAAACTGTCCTCTATATTTTGTTCCTGCAATCATTAATGTTAAATCTAATGAAATTA
>MGLU01000035.1:2681-9336 GCA_001796155.1 Chlamydiae bacterium RIFCSPHIGHO2_12_FULL_27_8
ATTGATTTGTCTTGAGATGCAGACTGCTGTTTTGAACTGTTTTGATTTTGTTGAGTCCCCATAGGAGGAAGTTGTAAATTAAATGTTTCAAGCTCTTTTAAAATCTCTTTTCTTATTTCCTTTAAATCTAAGCCCATATTTTCTAAAACTTGAGCAGCAACTCCATCTGTTTGTCTAAGTAAAGCAAGTAAAATGTGCTCTGTTCCAACATAATTATGATTTAAATTTTGAGCTTCTTCATTAGCAAATTCAAATACCTTTTTAACCTTTCCTGTCAAAGCAGGGTCTCCATAAACTTGAGTTTCAGGTCCAAAACCAACTATTTTTTCAACTTCGCTTCTAACATTGTCATAACTTAAATTCATAGTTCTTAAAACATTAACAGCTATTCCTTGACCAAGTTTTAAAAGACCTAAAAGAATATGTTCTGTTCCAAGATAGTTGTGATTTAGTCTTTGAGACTCTTTCTTTGCAAGTTTAATAACCTGTTTTGCTCTATTGGTAAATTTATCAAACATGTGAATTTGCCTTATTTTTTGATTTTAAGCTCTAGTCGTAATTTTAATACCTTTCTCTTTTTTTGTAAATTTATCCTTTTTTGCAATAATGTTATAAATGCATATATATTAGAAACTTATGTATTAAAACAAGTAAAAATTATTTTAATAAATTTAAAGTGAAATTTATATATTATTAATTTTTAGATATTTAAGAATTTGTTTTAAAAATTAATTTCAACAATGAAAATGTAAAATACTGTTTTAAAAGAAAATTATTTTAAAAAAAATAAAATTTAAGATTTATATAATTCATTTCTTGTTTTTGGAAATACAAATTTTCAAAACAAAAAAAATTAATCATTAAAAATTTTACCAAAGATTAAAAAAAATATTTCTTAAGTTCCAAATTTTTGTTAAAGAATATATACTAGAAATTTTGAAGTTACATCAAGGATTTTATGGCAGAACAAAAAAATGCAATTGCACCTACAAGAGAAGAAGATTATGCAGAATGGTATCAACAAGTTGTAAAAGCAGCCGATCTAGCCGAGCATTCGCCGGTTAGAGGGTGTATGATAATAAAACCTCATGGATATGCCCTTTGGGAAAATATCCGGTTTGTTTTAAACAAAATGATAAAAGATACAGGTCATAAAAATGCTTATTTTCCACTGTTTGTTCCACTCTCTTTTTTAGAAAAAGAAGCAAAACATGTGGAAGGTTTTGCTAAAGAATGTGCTATTGTTACTCATCATAGACTCGAAAAAAAAGGTGATAAATTAGTTCCGGCGGAAGATTCTAAACTTGAAGAACCTTTAATTATCAGACCTACTTCAGAAATGATCATCGGTGAGGTTTTTTCAAAATGGGTTGAATCTTATAGAGATTTGCCGCTTTTAATAAATCAGTGGGCAAATGTTGTAAGATGGGAGATGAGAACTAGGCTTTTTTTAAGAACTACTGAATTCTTATGGCAAGAAGGACATACTGTTCATGCAACAGAATCTGAAGCTCAAGATGAAGTTTTTAAAATGTTAAATGTTTATAAAACTCTGTTAAACGATTATTTGGCTCTACCTGTAATTTTAGGTAAAAAATCTGAAAAAGAAAAATTTCCGGGTGCTGTAGATACCTATTCACTTGAATGTATGATGCAGGATAAAAAAGCTCTCCAAGGGGGTACTAGTCACTTTCTTGGTCAGAATTTTTCAAAATCTTCTAATATTAAATATTCAGATGTTGATGGAACCTTAAAATATGCATTCACAACTTCCTGGGGAGTATCAACAAGACTTATCGGAGCTCTTTTGATGTCTCATTCTGATGATAACGGAGCTGTATTCCCTCCAAAAATTGCTCCAATCCATATAGTAATCCTTCCGGTAATTCATAATGAAGAGACTTTTAAAGAAGATATTTTAAGAGAATGTGAAAAATTAAAACAAAGACTCAATAAAATCTTTTACCATTATCAGTTTCTTAATGTTGAAGTTGATAATAGAGATATTAGAGGCGGAGAAAAAAAATGGAACTGGATTAAAAAAGGAGTTCCACTAATATTGGAAATCGGACCTAAAGATTTAAAAAATGAAAGCGTCTTTGTCCTAAGAAGAGATAATTTTGAGAAAAAAAGTGTTAAAATTGAAGCTTTTGTAAACGAAATAATCAATATGTTAGATAAAATGCAAAACGATATCTTCTTAAAAGCAAAAAAAATGATTGATGAAAATATTTTTGATATAAAATCAAAAGATGAATTTTATGATTTCTTTCATAAGAAAGCCGGATTCGCAAAAGTCTTTTTTTGCTTAAATGACAGTGAAGAAGAAACTATTCATAAAGATCTTTCAGTCTCACTCAGATCTATTCCATTAAAACAGGAAAATAAAATAGGTAAATGCTTTTTCTGTTCTAAAGAAACTAATGTTCAAGCTATTTTTGCAAAAGCTTATTAAAAGAGGTAACAAATGTTAAAATTTTTAAGAAATAATCAAAGAGTATTTTTTATAATTATTGCTTTTATAATTATTGTGAGTTTTTCATTCTTTGGAACTCAAAAAGTAATTGATGGATTTAATAGACCTAAAGATATAGATGTTGGGGCCTCTTATAGCGGTAGAAAGATAAAATTGTCTGAACTGCAGAAAATGAGCCATTTTCTATCTTCAGATATGGATGATATCATGTTTGCACAAAATATGCATATTCCTAATCTTTTTAACGATGGAGTTGTAAAAAAAGAATTTTTATCAACAAATCTAATTAAACTTTTTTTTGAAAATTATTTAGATGAACTAAAACCTTCTTTTGAAAATATTTTTGAAAAAGTCCAAGCATATAAACCTTATAGACATTTTGATGATAAAAATATTTCTCTTGAAAATATTTGGAAAACTTATAACCCGGAACTTTTGGAAAAATTAAAATTAATTAAAGAGGAAAAAGAGGTCAATTTAAATTTTTTAAATCTTTTAGTAGATATTTATAACCTGCAAAATAAATTTTCACCGGCGTTAACTCAAAGGATTTTAATATATCAAGAAAAACAAAATCCTAATTTAGAACAAGATCCAAGACTATACTCTGATGCCTCTTTCATTTTTAACTTCAAAACAAATTTTGATTGGTTCGGTAAAGATTTTTATAACTTGTTAAGTCAGTTTATAATAAATGTTTCTGATATGGCCAATGAAAAAGGAATTAAAACATCTAATGATGAATCAATATATGAATTGAAAAATAATTTAAAAACCGCTCTAGATAGAATGAAATATTTGAAAAATTCCAATGAATATCAAAAAATATTATCAGCTCTTTCTCTTAGTGAAAAAGATGCTGTAAATATTTGGAAAACAATTTTAAATTTTAGAAAGTTCTTCAAAAATAATTCTGTTGTAGCTGTTGATGAACTGCCTTTTAAAGATTTTGCATCTTTTGCAAATAAAAAAGCTTTAGTAACCTCTTATTGTATACCAAAAGAATATCAAATTCAAAATTTTGAAGATTTGATAAATTTTGAAGCTTATTTGACTTTAACTACAAATAAAGAGTCTGCTTTAGATATACCTTTGTCTCAGTTAAATGTTTTTGAAATTGAAAAAAAATGGCCGGAATTAATTGAAGAAGAATATACTCTCGAAATTAAAAAGATTTCTCTGAGTGAAGCTGCCCTTCAAATTAAAGTAAAAGATCTTTTAACATGGCAGCTGCAAAATTTTGAAATGATTTCAAAGAAATTTTCGTTTTTAAAAAACCAAAATGATGATTTGTTGAAAATAAAAGCTTTAGATAAATTAAATTTTGCTCAAAGAAAAGAGATAGATGATTTTTCAAAAAATAAAATAATTTCTGAAAATCCAAACAAAATAAAAGAAGCTCTTTCAAAAGCACAACAAGTAAATGAAAAAATTTTCATAAAATCTAAAAATACAAAAGCTCAATTATCTTTTGAAAAAATGGATGATTTAATCTCTTTAATTAAAGAAAAGGATTTTATAGATATTTATACAGAAGATAATGAGAATTTTTATTCTCTAAAAATTATTCAAAAACCTCTTGAAAAAAAGATAATATCATTTGAAAAAGCTAAAAAAGACAATATTTTAATGGATCTTTTTGCTGCTTACCTAATTTCAAAAGACCCAAATTCTTTTGATAGTAAAGATATAAAAAAATCTATAAAAGCAAGTTTTGAAATTGTTTTTAAAGACCTTTTAATAGAACTAAAAAATATTTCAAAATCTAATGATTTAAATGAAATTTCTAAATATAGATTTTTTAAATTTATGGAAAATAATTTAAATGAACTTTTAGAAAATAAAAGGATTTTAAATTCATTCATAAATATTACAAAAAATAATTTGGAAATTGAAAATTCTGAAAAATTATCTAAACCCAAAAAAGATCTTTTTTCTATGAAAGAAAAAAGTTTCTCAAATGTATTTTTAGATAATACAATTGAGTTTTGTTTCCTCGATAAAATTGATGTGAATCATAAATATAAAGAAAAACTTTCTCAAGTAAATGAATCACTATCTCTTGAATCTAAAAAAATTGCATTAAAAAATGTATTGAAAATTTTTCAACAAAAACAACTACTAAATGTAAAGAGTATTAATGTTCGAGAAGAAGACATTTAAAATTAATGCTCTTAATTTTTTTGATTTGAGTTTAGATATTTATAAATTTGAATCAATTGCAAAACTCGTCTCTAAAAAATATTTACTTCCCTCTTTTTCAAATTTACTTGAAGAAGAGGAGTTCGCAAAAGTATATATTGCATATGCCTCAGATGGCATTTATCTTCATTTTGAAATAAATGCTCCCTTTACTAAAGGAAGTATGCAGGAGACTTCAAAAGGAGATTTAATAGAGATATTTATAGATTCGAGAGCTTTAAAAACTAAAGGTTATTTAACAAAATATTCTCATCATTTTGTTTTTGTCGCAGATGAAGAATTTGGTAATGAAGTTACAAGGTTTAAGTTTGATGACATGCACGATATTTGTGATAGAAAATTTTTAAAAGCAGATTCAATTATTAAGCCTGAAAAATATATGATGACTATTAAAATTGATAAGGATGCAATTTATGGCTTTAATCCAAAAGAGACAAAATTTTTATCTTTTTGTTATCAAATAAACAGATATTTACTTCCAAATCAAACTTTAAATATTTCTTCACAGGAACATAAGATTGAAAAAAGTCCCCATCTATGGGCAAAGCTTAATTTTAAATAAATAATGTATGAACAGTTGTTTATTTAAAATTTATCTAGAAAATAAAAAACAATTAGAATCATTATTGTCTTTGAAAGATTATGAAAACTTTTATTCAAAATAAATGAGAAAATTTAAAACCTATATATTTTTAGTTATACTGATTTCTTTTGTTCTCTTTTTTTATACACCAATAATGATTTTTTCAGTTTCTTCTGCAATGAAAATTTATACAAAAAAAGTATTTGGTAAAAGCCTTTCTTATAAAAATTTTCAATTAATAAATAATGAATATCATTTTAAAGAGATAAAACTTAATAAAAAAAATGAAATTTCAATAAAAGCTGATGAAATAGTTTTAAAATTAGATTTTAAATTTTTGAAACCTAAAATTAATTGTAATTTAGATATAAAAAATTTAGATATTTTACTGTTTAAATTTGAGAAATTTTTTGCACCAAACGATAATCAAAATTCTTTGTTTGTATTTAATATTGAAACACAAAAGGCTAAATGTGCTCTAGTAAAAAATAATGAAATAATTTCTGATTTTAATTTTGATTTTTTAAAAAATAAAAACAATTTGAATTTTTCAGCTTTTTTTGAAAATTTGGAAAATAATATTGTTATTTCCAAAAACAGAATTAAAAAAAAAGATTCCTTTTATATTGATATTTCAAAATTTCAAATGAAAAATATAGAAGCAATTTTAAATTTTTTAAAAATTGATTATATTTCTGACTTAACAGGCAATTTAGGAGGCTTTTTTTCCTTTGAAATGGAAAACAATAAACTTCAAAATTTTTCAACACATTTAGATATTTCTAAAATTAAATGCTCTTTAAATCCTTTAGAGATAAAAATTGATGCTTCAAAGATCAATTTTGATTTAGAGTTTCCTGAAAGTTACAATACTTTATTTTTTCTTGAATTATTAAAAAACCAATTTTTAAATCATTCCAAATATAGAATAAATTTTAATAAACTTAATATTTATTCAAAAAATCAATCAAAAATATTAGATTCTTCAGGGAAAATCACTTTCAATCCGGGCCTTGGAGCCAAAATTGACCTTTTTGGTGAAATAGAAAGTTTAAAAAAATTTGATTTTAAAGTTTATGGGAAATCATTTTTTTCATCAAAAATTTCAAATTGGATTGAAATGAATTTTAAATTCGATAACGAATTTACTAAAATAAATTTAAAAGCAGATGAAAAAACTAAAGATTCATTAGATTTAAAATTTAATTTTAATAATATAAATGAAAACCTTTTTAAGGTTTTTTATGATTTTTTTGGAAATTTTTTAGATGTAAAAAATTTAAAAGTTGATCGCTTCATATCAAATTTTTCTATTAATGCAAATTTTGATAAAAACGGGTTTAATAATATTTATATATATGATTTCTCATTAAATGATCTCTTTTTTTCAAAAG
>MGLU01000035.1:9371-12124 GCA_001796155.1 Chlamydiae bacterium RIFCSPHIGHO2_12_FULL_27_8
TTTTGATTTTGAAGATGGATTTTTAAGCTTAGATGATAAAAATATTAAAAATCTTTATGCAAATATTAAAATTCAAAATGGAATTTTTGTACCGACTCTAATAAAATTTGATTTATTAGATTTTAATAATCAATTGGAAATAAAAGGGGATTTGAAAAAATTTCAAGTTTTTTTGAAATCAAATGGAAAATATGAAAATGAAAATGTAAATATTTTAGCTAATTTTAAAAAACAGAAAGATTTTTTTAATTTAAAAGCTAAAATAAATTTTTCAAGTAAGGAAAAATTTTTTGTTGAATCTAATATTGATTCAAATTTTATAACTGATCTAAAAAATTTTCAAAAATATTTAAAAAATTTTCAAGTTAAGGCTAAAAACATATATTTGGATAAATTTAATAAATTTATCCCTGCCGATTTCAAAATATCGGGTTATTCAAATTTTGTTCTTGATTATACAAATGAAAAACTAAGATTGAATCTAATAGGAAATAATTTGAATCTAAAAAATAAATATTTTTCTGTTCTGGTAGAAAATATCGGCAGTTTTGAAACAAATATTTTTAATGATCAAAACTCTATTGAGCTATCTTATAAAAATGGAAAAATTAATGCTAAAAGTCCAAGTGTTTTGGGAGTTTTGCAATTGCCTCTTTTAAATATAAATATTGATTTTTCCGATTCAAAACTTTTTATTATAGATAATCTTTTTTCTGCTGAAGTAAAAAAAGCTGTTTCAAATAATGTTATTGTAAATGGTGAAATCTCATGCTATTTATTTGATAAAGATCCTATCTTTGATATAGAAATTCAGAAATTTAACTCTTCAATAGAAAATTTCCAATCTTTTGTAAGCCATTTTTTTAGCTTTCAACAAAGAAATATTTTGGGTGATATTTCAGGAAAATGCTCAATACAAACAACAATTTTAGATGATGATGTTATCAATTCCTGGACTTTAGAAACAAAAATTCAAGATGCTAAATACAATTTAAATAACTTTTCAAATTTAGAAAATATTGATTTTAATGCTTTTTATAACTCAAAAAATAATTTTTTAGAAATTACTAATTTTAAATCAAATCTATGTTTAAATGATAAAAAGTTCTCAATTTTTATACCTCAATTTTCTAGGAATGAAAAATCTATTATTGGAGATATAAGATTAATTCATAAGTTTTTGGATATTGCCAGATTTAAATTCAATTTTGACGATATTGACAATGCTTATGTTTGTAAATTAGATGAAAAAAGCCATATATTTAATGAAAAAATTGAAAACTTCAATTTAAAGATTGCCAATAATTTTTTATTAGAATCTTTTGATATAAAGTCAAAAAGTTCGGCAATAAATATTTTTAAAATGATCGATCTTTATTTAAATTTTAAAAATTTTCAAAATAAGATGTTTTCACTTGAAAAATTAAATATTTCAAAAGATTCCAATTTATTTTATGCATTTTCCATAGATAAAAATTCTAATTTTATTTTTGATGTCCATTCAAAACAAATAAATCTTTTAGAAAATAATTTTAAAAATATTGCTCTAACTTTAACTAAAGAAAATAATATTTTTAATATTGAAAAATTTAAAATTAATAATTTAGAAATTCAATCTAAAATAAATATTTCCGATAACAATTTTATAAAAATTGAAAATATTAAAATTAAGGAAAAAGATTATTTTATTTGTGAGCTAGATGCTCTTTTTGATAAAGAAAAACAGAAACTCGATGCAAAAATATCTGATATTAAAGTGGATATTTATAAAACTCAGAAATATTTTGAAAAATTTTTGAACATTCCTATTAAAAATTTATCCGGCCATCTCAAAGGCAGTGGTTTATTAACTCTAAATTTGAATGATTTTAGTGTTCAATACGATATCGATCTTTTGCCATCTAATTTAAGTTTTGAAGCCATTAGAATTTATAATCGGGGCTCTTTAAATATTTCTTACTCTAACATCAAAGGACTGTCTTGTAATGGTATAGATTTAAATTTTTATTCTAAAAATACGGATCTTTCAAATTTCAATTTTAAAGTAAATAATTTATCTATTGATTTTTTTAAAAAATGCTGTAATTTATATAATGCGTCTTTATGCATACCAAAACATTTAATTTATTCTTTTCAAGATTTTCATTTACCTCCTTTTTTAAATATAGATAGAGATTTAAAAATTAATTCAAATGTAGAATTTAATTTTGATTTTTCAGATTTTAAAATTTTTCTAAACCGGATTGATCTGCCTATAAATTCAAAAAATTTTCAATTAAATAATGTATACTGTAACTTAAATAAAAATAGTTTTCTTTTTGATTTTGAATATATTTTTAATAACAACAACTTAATTTTTCAAAATAAAATCAAAAAAAAGGAAAGTTTAAAAATTGTTACAAAAATTTTTGAAACTAATAAAAGTGATCCTTTGATCTTTAAATATTATTTTTCAAAAAATAATTCAATTTTATTAGATGAAATAAATGGTAAATTTTTTGGTTTATCTGTTTCTTTTCAAAAAAATAAATTATTAAATGAGCTTTTTGGTACGGTAAAAATTGATTTTAGTAAATTTTCAAAATTATTATCCGAAGAAACAAAGAGGTTGGTTGAAGCTATTAAAATTAAAAGCGGATATGAAATAAGCGGTAAATTGAATCTCGATTTTGAAAATTTTAAAAAATCAAAATTTGAGGGATTGTTTTTAGGAAAAGAATTTGAATTTTTTGATATAAAATTTAAAACAATGT
>MGLU01000036.1:0-234 GCA_001796155.1 Chlamydiae bacterium RIFCSPHIGHO2_12_FULL_27_8
TATTGGAGTAGGAAAATTAACCGGGGGTGTAAAGGGCAGTATTATCTGTTTGGTAGGGCCCCCGGGTGTTGGTAAAACTTCTGTAGGAAAAAGCATAGCAAGAGCTTTGAATAGAAAATTTTTTAGATTTTCTGTTGGTGGAATGAGAGATGAAGCAGAAATTAAAGGACACAGAAGAACATATATTGGAGCTATGCCCGGAAAGATGATTCAAGCTTTAAAGCAGGCTCAAAC
>MGLU01000036.1:240-6771 GCA_001796155.1 Chlamydiae bacterium RIFCSPHIGHO2_12_FULL_27_8
TCCTGTTATCATGATTGATGAGATTGATAAGATGAGCTCTTCATATCATGGGGATCCGGCATCTGCACTTTTGGAAGTTTTAGATCCTGAGCAAAATAAAGAATTTAGTGATCATTATTTGGATATTGGATGTGATCTTTCAAATGTATTATTTATTGTTACTGCAAACGTATTGGATACAATTCCTGAACCTTTAAAAGACAGAATGGAAATTTTAAGACTTTCAGGATATATTCAAGCAGAAAAAGTTGAAATTTCAAAAAAATATTTAATTTTAAAAAACCAGAATAAAATGGGGCTGGGCTATAAGGATATAAACTTTTCAAAAGAAGCTATTTCTCAAATAATAGAGGGGTATGCAAGAGAATCGGGAGTTAGAAATTTAGAAAATAATATTAAAAAGATTTTAAGAAAAGTAGCTTTAAAAAAAGCGACGGATATGAAAAATTTCAAAAAGGAAAATATTACTCTTTCAAATTTAGAAAATTTTCTTGGGAAACCAATATTTTTGTCTGATGTATATTACACAAAAAATCCCGTTGGAGTAACAACCGGACTTGCATGGACAGCTCTTGGTGGTGCGACTTTATATGTTGAAGCAATAAAATCAAATTCTGAAAAAACTCAAATGAAGCTTACCGGCCAGGCCGGGGATGTTATGAAGGAATCAGCACAGATTGCATTTAGTTTTTTAGCATCAAAATTTAGTGATTATGCACCTGATATGAAATTTTTTGAAAAGCAGGAAATCCATATTCATATTCCTGAAGGAGCAACTCCAAAAGATGGTCCTTCAGCCGGTATTACAATGGTATCATCACTTCTGTCACTTCTTATAAATAAACCTGTAAAAGACAATATTGCGATGACAGGAGAGATAACATTAACAGGAAAAATTTTGCCTATAGGTGGTCTAAAAGAAAAACTTATAGCGGCAAGAAGGTCTAAAATATTTGAGCTTATTTTTCCAAAGGCAAATGTTAGGGATTTTGACAAACTACCTGAATATTTGAAAAAGGATATTAAAGTTCATTTTGTTGATTATTATGATGAGGTTAAAAAAATAATTTTTGATGAAGACAATACTGCAGGAAAAGATACTAAACAGAGAGAAGCTAATCCAAAAGTTAAAAGAGTTAAGGCAAAATCATAAAACGATAGCGACATTGAACGGATCTTTTGATCTTTTGCATTCCGGGCATCTGAAAATAATTTTTGAAGCATCTCAAATGGCAGATGTATTAATAGTTGCACTAAATAGTGACTCTTCTATTAAAAAGTATAAAAGCGAAAAAAGGCCGATAATACCTTTGGAAGAGAGAATGCAGATGATGGCGGCAATAAGCTCAGTTGATTTTGTAACTTTTTTTGAAGAGACGGATCCGAGAAATATTTTAGATATAATTAAGCCGGACGTACATGTTAATGGACAAGAATATACGATTAACTGTATAGAAAGAGATGTAGTTGAGAAGAACAGTGGAAGAGTGCATATTGTTAAACTTGTACCGGGTCTTTCAACTAGTGAAATTATAAAAAAGATAAAGAGTTTATGAGACTTTTAACTACATTAGAAAATGAAATTTTAGCTAAAAAATTTTCAAAATATCTTATGAAAGAGAAAATTGAAAATACATTAGATGTTTCATTAGACTCAAAAAACAAAAAAAATTTCAATATTTGGATTCACAATGAAGATACTATTGAAAAAGCTAAAAAGATATTGGATGATTTTTTAATAGATCCGCAAAACAAAAAATTTGAAATAAATTTAAATGAATTTGAAAAAAAAGAAGAGAAAAATGAAGATTCTCTTAAAATAATAAAAATAGTTAGGCCGAGAAATTACAAATTAACAATTTTTGTTATTTTTACATGTATATTTTTATATTTTTTGAATTTTCTTCAAGAGCTGCAGTTAATAAAAAGGTATAATTTTCAAGAAGCGGTATTATTAACTCCTCTTCAAAAGATTTTTTTATATGATCTTCCTGAATACAGAGTAAAACTTGATGATATTATTATTCAATATAACTTAGGAAGTGAAAAACAGATTGACAATCCTCCGAAGGAGGCTCAATTGGCTTTAAAGGATTTAGAGAATGAACCCTCTTTTAATGGATTTGATCAAATTTTATTACACAAGCTACAAAAAAAGAGGATTGAAACAGGTCCGCTTTTTACAAGTATTAGAAATTTTGAAATTTATAGAATTTTAACTCCAATATTACTTCATATTGGTATACTACATATACTTTTCAATATGTTTTGGGTGTATTATCTTGGAAAGCTTATGGAACCAAGGATTGGTTTTTTTAGGTATTTAGCATTTATACTTATATCAGCTGCTTTTTCAAATACAGCACAGTATTTGATGGGTGGTCCATATTTTTTTGGTTATTCAGGGGTTATAACTGCAATGCTGGGATATATTTTTGTAAGACAGCTTTCTGCTCCATGGGAAGGGTATAACATATCTAAAGCTGTGTTTTATTTTATATTTATTTTTGTTTTGGTGATGCTTGTTTTACAGATAGTTTCATTTACAATGCAAATTTATAATCCTAAATTTATATTAACACCCGGAATAGCGAATACTGCTCATATATCCGGAGCATTAATTGGAATGCTTCTTGGAAAAGTATCTTTTTTTGAAAGGAGAGCATTTTGAGCCAGAAAAATTTAACTATACTTGGCTCTTCATCGCAGCAGCCTACTAGATATAGGAATCATGGAGCTTATCTTTTCAGATGGCTGGAAGAGGGGCTTTTATTTGATCCCGGAGAGGGAACACAGAGACAGTTTATCTTTGCAAATATAGCACCTACATGTATTAACAGGATATTTGTTTCTCATTTTCATGGGGATCATTGTTTAGGTCTTGGATCTATGCTTATGAGATTGAACATTGATAAGATAAAACATCCTGTACATGTATATTATCCTGCTGCAAATCAAAAAAATTATGAATATTTAAGAGATGGGTGTGTCTATTACAGGACAATAGAAATAATAGAACATCCTATTAAAGAAGAGGGTTCTGTAGAAGAGACCGATAATTTTATAATAGAAGCATATTTTTTAGATCATGGTATAGCATCGATTGGCTGGAGAATTTTAGAAAAGGACAGGATCAAGTTTAATAAGGAAAAGCTCAAAGAAAATAAAATTTTCAATAGCGATGTTAGAAAGATTGAAAAAGAAAAATTTTTACAAATAGATAATAAGACAATAAAACTTGAAGAAGTTTCATATGTAAAAAAGGGTGATATTATTGCAGTGATATTTGATTCAAGATATTCAGACAAAATGATAAAAATTTCTAAAGATGCAAAAATACTATTGATAGAATCTACATATACAAAAGAAAATCAGGCTCTGGCAACAAAATACATGCATATGACAGCTTTTGAAGCTGCAAAAGTAGCTAAAGAAGCCAATGTCAATATGCTTATTTTGACACATTTTTCAGCTAGGTATACTGATCTATCTCTATTTGAGTTAGAAGCAAAGGAAATTTTCGAAAATTCCTATGTAGCTGAAGATTTAAAAGTTTTTAATTTTCCAAATTAAAAATATTAAATCAGTTGTGATAAGAAAGTTTTTGCCGGAACAATTTTTTTTATGTTTGGTTTTTTAAAACAGCTTTCATCAATATATGGGGCATCTAATACAACTTGAAAAACATATTCTGCATTTAACTGTTTTTGAAAATAGTCTAAATTTGAAGAAAAGTTTTGATCACTTTTTTTTACTTCAATTAACATATAAGGTTTTTGATTTTTTAATATTAAAAAGTCTACTTCTCTTTTTTCTTTATCTCTTAAATATGTCAGTTCAAAATTACCAAAGCCATAATCTGTCCAAAACTGGACAGCTTTTAGTAGATGAGATGCGATAAAATTTTCTGCTTTTGCTCCTTCATTTGAACAAAGAGACCAATCCCATAAATAATACTTTGGTTCTTTTAGTAATGATTTTTTAATATTTTTTGAATATGGTTTGATTTTAAAACAATAATAAAGTGCTTCTAAAGTTTTAAGCCATGTTCTTACTGTATTTGCTGAAATACGAATATTTTTTGCATAACTATCATAGGAAATAAAGTTTCCTACATTTCTTGTAATCATTTCTGCTAAAACCTCCATTTGATCAACCTCTTGAATTTTCGATAAATCTCTTAAATCATCTCTAAAAAGAAGATGAGATCTTAATTTTTGCCATTTATTAAAAAATTGAGGATTTGCTTTGATGAAAGGATCCGGATAGCCTCCATAATTAAAAAGAGTATTAAATGATTTATCACTAATTTTTTTGGGATCTTTCCTTATTTCAGTTTTAATAATTTTGGGAGTTAATAATTCAGCAACTGAAAGAGGGTGCAATCTAAATTGAAAATATCTTCCCATAAGTGAATCACCGCTTTTTTTAAAAAAATCCAGTCTTGCACTTCCGGTAACAATAATATTTGCCAGGTTAGGATATGTATCATATAAGCCTTTAACAAAGGTTTTCCATTTTGAGAATTTATGGATTTCATCAAAAATAATGTAAGGTTTATGCTTTTTAATATTAGATAATTCAGCTATTCTTGCTATTTCTGAGGGACCTTTTAATATGAGTTCTTTTTGTTCAAAATTATCCCAATTAAAATAGTATATAGGACTTGAATTTTTTTTAAAAAAAAGACTAGTAGTTGTTTTGCCGACTTGTCTTGGACCTGAAATAAAAAGCATTTGTCTATTTTCTTTAAAATGCTCTTTAATTATTTCTTCATAAATTCTTTTTAACATTTTTGTCTCATTTTTCTTTTATTATTATTATTATGCAGAATAATAAACAAGACCAAAAGTAAGTCTACTGCAGAAAAGTCCGTATTTTTCTGCAGTAGGCTTCAGAAAAGTCTTGTTTAAGTGTTTTGTATATAGTTGTTTAAGGTTTTTTGTCTTATAATTTCATTAGCACAGATAGAAAAAGCACATGCAACATTTATAGAATTTTTAAAACCTCTCATGGGAATTTCAATCAGATAATCAAGATGTTTTAGCATTTCATTGGAAATGCCTATCTCTTCATTTCCTAAAACCAAAGTAAATTTTTCAGGAAAAATAAAATCATAAATTGATGTTGATTCATTAGAAGTATCCAAACCTATAAATGGTTTTGGAAGATTTTTTATATCAAAATTATTAAAACATTTAGTGAGTTCGAAAGAGCCCATAGAAGTTTTTTGAACTTTTTCATTATCAATATAGGGGGTATTTTTATCGAAATAGATAGAGCCGATTCTTAAAGCTTCAGTTGTTCTTATAATACTTCCTACATTATAAGCTGATCTTAAATTATCTAGATAAATTGCATTATCTAAAAAAGGAAGTTGTTTTGAAGACCCGTCTAGAGTTCTAAGGGTTGGCAAAAGATTATGTTCCTTAAGATTCATTTTAGCTTCTTTTAAATGGAAATGATATTTTTGAGATATATCTTTTAAATCAAAATTTTCAAAATGATCATAACCTAACCAATGTAAAAATTGGTTATATTCATAAAAAAGATTTTTAGCGAACTGTTTTAATAGAAGTCTTTCGTAAATAAGTCTAATTTTTTCTGAAAGCTTTTTATGTTTTTGTTCATAAGTTAAGCTTAAGAATTTTTTTTTTGTAAAATTAGTTTCCTGCATAAGATTTTTTAGCTAGATATTCATCTAATGTGCCGACATGAATAACAATTTTATCTTTTTCAAAAGCAATTATTTTTTTTGCAACTTGAGAGACAAGATCTCTATCATGAGATGAAAATATTACAGTGCCTTTAAATTCATTTAATCCCCAAGCTAGTGCTGAAACAGCTTCCAGATCAAGATGATTGTTTGGTTCGTCTAAAAGAAGTGTATTTGGCTCTATAAGCATAAGATATGCTAAAATCACTCTAGCTGTTTCTCCACCTGATAATTTTTTAACTTCTTTGAATGCATCATCTCCGGGAAATAAAAGTTTGCCGAGAACGCTTCTGACTTCAAGTTCTGAAATTTTAGGTTTTTTTTCTTTAAGATAATCTAAAACTGTAAAACCATCTTTTTTTTCTATAATTTCTTCATGATTTTGCGGACAGTATCCTTCGATGACATTATGACCTTTTACAATATGGCCCTTATCCGGTTTTAAAACTTCTGCAAGCATTTTTATTAAAGTTGTTTTTCCAAGTCCGTTATTTCCGATAATAGCTATTTTATCTCCTCTTTCGATATCTAAAGAGAATTTATTTATAACAATTTTGTCATCAAAAGATTTTGAAATATGTTCGATTTTAAAAATTATTTTACCCGGAGATGTTTCATTTGGAATAAATCGTATATAAGGTCTTTGAATATTTGATTTTTTTAAATCCTGAAGATTTAATTTTTCAATTTCTTTCATTCTCGATTTAACTTGAGAAGCTCTTGTTCCTGCTCTGAATTTCTGAACAAATTCATTTAATTGCTGAGCTTTTTTTTCTTTGTTTTTTATCTCTTTTTCAGCTTTATCTCTTACTTTT
>MGLU01000037.1:0-5732 GCA_001796155.1 Chlamydiae bacterium RIFCSPHIGHO2_12_FULL_27_8
AAAAATATTAGTTGAAAATAATCTTTTTTTTTATTTCACTGAGATAAAGAGAAAGTATTATGATGAAATATAAAGTTACTTATTATTCTTTAATTTCTAGCATTGTTGCATCTATCGGTGGTTTTTTGTTCGGTTTTAATCAAACAATTATTGCAGGTGCAATATTGTTTTTAGAAAAAGAATTTCATTTATCTACTATAGGTCAGCAGTTTCTAGTTAGCATTTTAATACTTGCAGCTCTATTCGGAGCTTCAATCGGTGGTTTTTTAGCAGATAAAATAGGAAGGAAAAATTCTTTGTTTTTTACTACTGCTTTATTTATTTTAGGTTCTTTTATTGCATCGACTGCAGATACATTGCTAATTTTGATTATAGCAAGAATTATTATCGGATTCGCTATAGGTATCGTTTCTATAATTTGTCCTCTTTACATAGCAGAAATGTCAGACCCGGGTCATAGAGGAATTTTAGTATCGCTAAATCAGTTTGCAATAACCTTAGGTATATTGTGCGCATACATAATTAATTATGTTTTTTCACCTCATGGCGAATGGAAATCAATGTTTGGTGTCGCAATATTTCCGGCATTCCTGCTTTTAATAGGACTATTTTTTATTTCTGAAACTCCATCCTATTTAGCTTTTAAAGGCCAAAATGTTTTAGCCGAAAAAATTTTTAGAAAAATAAGAAAAGATGCTGATGATACGGAAATTGCGAATTTACATCTTACCGAAGAAAAAAAGAGTTTGAAACATATTTTTGATAAAAATATTAAAAAAGCACTTTTTATGGGAATTATTTTATCAGTTCTCCAACAGTTTTCAGGGATAAATGGAGTTTTATTTTATGCTCCTAAAATATTTCAAATGGCAGGTTTTTCTCTTGCTTCAACTGCGATTTTAGCTTCAATAAGTATTGGAATTATTAATGTATTGTCAACAATAATTGCCCTTTGGCTTATTGATTTAGTCGGAAGAAGAGTTTTATTAATTACCGGTCTTATAGGAATGAGCTTTACGTTAACTGCACTTGGAATATCTTTTATGTTTGTAAAAAAATTTCTCACAGAGATATCAATTGTATCTATTGTTTTGTATATAGCTTTTTTTGCAATAAGCTTGGGCCCAATAGTATGGCTTATTATTTCAGAAATCTTTCCTTTGGAAATTAGAGGAAGAGCTATGAGCATTGCAGGTCTTGTAAACTGGCTAGCCAATTATATTGTTTCTCTAACTCTTTTAACCTTAATGCAGGATTTTGGTGCCGGAAAAACTTTTTTGATTTACGCTATAATTTGCATTTTAGGCTTTTTTTATGTATTTAAAAAAGTTCCGGAAACAAAAGGGAAATCGTTTGGTCAAATTCAAAAATTCTTTAAAAAATAAATGGGGAATATTATGACATTTTCAAAAATTCAAATGATTTTAGCTCAAGATGCAAAATCTCTTTTAGAACATACCTCAAAAACTGTTACTAAAGATAAGCTCCATTTGCCGGGTCCGGATTTTGTAGATAGAATTTTTGGTGAATCAAATAGAAATATTAGAACACTTCAATCTCTTCAGGAGATCTTTTCTCATGGAAGACTAAAAGATAGCGGCTATTTATCCATTTTACCTGTAGATCAGGGAATTGAACATTCAGCCGGAGCTTCTTTTGCAAAAAATCCAATCTATTTCGATCCTGAAAATATTGTAAAATTAGCCATCGAAGCCGGATGCAATGCAGTAGCTTCAACAAGCGGTGTTTTAGCAATAACCGCTAGAAAATATGCTCATAAAATTCCTTTTGTTTTGAAGTTTAATCATAACGAACTTCTATCTTATCCAAATATTCATGATCAAATATTTTTTGCGTCTATAAAACAAGCTTATGACATGGGATGTAAAGCAGTGGGTGCTACAATTTATTTTGGTTCAAAAGAAAGTAGAAAACAAATTGTTGAAGTAGCTAAAGCTTTTGAAATGGCACATGATCTTGGTATGGCAACAATTTTATGGTGTTATCTTAGAAATTCAGCTTTTAAAGTAAATGGTATAGATTACCATACCTCTTCAGATTTAACAGGACAGGCTAATCACCTCGGAGCTACAATACAGGCTGACATAATAAAACAAAAACTTCCAACAAATAATGGTGGTTATAAAACAGTAAATTTTGGTAAATATTCTGACAAAATGTATACAGAACTTTCTACAGATCATCCAATAGATTTAACAAGATATCAAGTTGTAAATAATTATATGGGCAGAATAGGTCTTATTAATTCCGGAGGAGCTTCCGGAAAAGACGATCTTAAAGAAGCTACAGAAACAGCTGTCATTAATAAAAGAGCAGGCGGAATGGGACTTATTTTAGGAAGAAAAGCTTTTCAAAGACCAATGAAAGAGGGCGTCGAAATAATAAATGCAGTTCAAGATGTATATTTGTGCAAAGAAGTCACTATAGCTTAATTTTTCTAAAAAAAATATTAATCAAAATATTTTAAAGAAATTTTCCGGATTTAAAGGCGTTTCCTTTTTCTTTTTTAACACTTTTCCTTCCCAAGGAAAAGGTCTTTTAGGAGGAGGAATATCTGAATCATTTTGCATTTTTGAAACAACACCGCCGATTATTTTCCCAATACCTTTCCCCTGTTCAAGAGCGGATAGAGCTAAAATTTTTGCTGCAGCTTTTGACATATCAACTTTAGGATCGTCCAAAGTTCCTTTTACAGGAACTTTTAAAACATAATCATCAGCCACACTTGTAATTCCAAAAAGCGTTTCCAAAGTATCCTGAGTCAGACCCATGTTCATATTAAGTGCCTGTGTTTTTAAATTTATCTTGCCCCAAAAACATAAATGAAGTTCATTCTCAATTAAAAGATCAATTCTATCAAAATAAAAAATAGAATCTTCAACTCTTGTATTTACAAAAGTAGACCATATTTGAACTTCTTTTGGATTGCCCATTTTAGAAAAATTCATTATAGAGCGTATAGCACCTGTATTTGAAACTAAAAGTCTTCCGGGATCCAAAATCATATTTTTTATTAAAACTTTATTTAATAAAAATTTTTTTACAGGTATTTCAAAATCATGATTTGAAATTTGCAATGATAATGGACTATTTGCATAAGTTTTTACAAAATCTATTCCTTTAATTATTTTTTTTGTATTTGCATTTAAATGAAATTGTAAAAAAGCCGGTTTAACTAATGAAACATTCCCATCTTGATATAATAAATTTAATTTTGCTTCAGCATTAGAAGATATAATATTAATATTAACCGGACCTTTAAAATTTGTAATTTTAGCATCTATGTCAATATTCATATTAGATCCTAAAAGAGCATATATAATCCCTTTTAGCTTTTTTGATTTATAAAAAACTATATTATCTATTCCAACAGTAGGTATAGCAAGGCCGTTAGCTTTTAAATTTATTATTTCCCTATTCATTTCCATATAAATAGAAAAATTTCCCTGAAATTTATCTTCTGTTGTTTTTCCGGTTATTTCAAAAATGTTAAAATCATTATTTTGGCTTTTAATATCTGTATAAATATTATAAAAAGATACCTTTGGCATATCTTCAAAATGGAGATCAATATTTAAATTATTAATTTTTGTATGAGCTAAAAAAGGAAGTTTTTCTGTTGTTTTTAATGCTTTATAAAAAGAAAAAAAACTCATATTGGAAATTATGGATTCAGTAGAGGCATTTATGTTTTTATCTATATATTTTATATTTAAAATTTTTTGAGGTCCAAACCATGAAAAATTTAAATTGTCAATTTCAATTTTAGAATCAAATTTTTTTTCAATTTTTTTAATTATCAATTTTTTAAATGAAATTGAAGATAGTATTTGAGGAATAAAACTAAAAATTATTAATAAAAAAATTAAAACCGACAATAAAATAATATAAATTTTTTTTTTCATCTTCACTCTACCGTTACTGATTTTGCTAAATTTCTTGGCTGATCTATATCAGTATTTCTCTCTTTAGCTATATAATATGCAAAAAGCTGGCCAAAAACAGAACTGCTGAAAATAGCTGTTTCATCTATTGAGTCGTCTATATAAAAAACATCGTCAGCTATTTTTTCAATATCTTTATCTTTTTTCTTTGCTATTGCCAAAATAGGAGAACCCCTTGTTTTAGCTTCTATAACATTTGAATACATTTTATCATAAGTTTTGTCGTTTGCCATAAATGCAACTATTGGAAGATTGCCATTCACAAGTGCAAGAGGCCCATGTTTCATTTCTCCTGCAGGATATGCAGTTGCATTAATATAACTGATTTCTTTTAGTTTTAATGCAGCTTCAACAGCTGTTACATACATTAAATTTTTACCAAGAAAATAGAAATTTTCATATTTAGCATATTTTATAGAAAGTTTTTTTATTTCTTCAGCTCTTTTCAATAACTTTTTAATTTCATTTGGAACTTTTAAAAGATTTTTAATCAAATAGTCTGAATTTGATTTATTATTGTTTTTTAGTTTTTCAAAGTGTATAGCTAATAACAAAAGCAAACTAATCTGAGAAGTAAATGCCTTCGTTGAGCATACTGAAAATTCAGGACCTGCTTTCAAATATAGAGAATAATCAGATTCTCTTGATAAAGTTGAATTGGATTTGTTAATTATACTTAAAACTGTTGCTCCATTTTTTTTTAACTCTTTTACAGGAAGTATTGTATCTGCAGTTTCTCCTGATTGGGAGATCGCAATTATTAAACTTTCTTTGATATTCAAAATATTTTGAAATCTCATCTCCGATCCAATATAAGCCCTAGTTTCAATTTTTGATATATCTTCAAATAAATAAGATGCTAATAACGAAGCATGATATGAAGTTCCGCATGCAATTAATTTAATATTTTTAAAACGATTTAAAAAGTCTATATCAATTGTATGTTCTTCAAAATAACAGTTTTGAGAGTTTTTGCTAATTCTTCCCAAAATTGTTTTTTGTATGGTAAATGGCTGCTCGTAAATCTCTTTAAGCATGTAATGCTCAAAATTATTTTTAGAAAATGAAATATTTTTGCAATTTACTTTTTCAGCTTGTTTTGCTATTTTTTTTAAATTCTTGTTAAAAATAAATATTTCATTATTTTCAATAAAACCAAGTTCATCATTTTGTAAAAATAAAACATGTAAATTTCTTCCTACAAATGAATTTGGATCTGAAGAAATTATTATCTCTTTTTTGTTTTCTGTAAAACCTATTGCCATAGGACTATCTTTAGATGCTAAAATTATTCTTTTTGGAAAATCTTTATGTATAAAAGCTATTGCATATGAACCCTTAATTATATCTAAAGAGCTTTTTAAAGCTTTAATAATATCTTTTTTGTAATTATATGCTATTAAATGAGCTAAAACTTCGCTGTCAGTTTCAGACAAAAATATTTTTTTTTTATTTATTAGAAAATTTTTAATTTCATCAAAATTTTCAATAATTCCATTATGTACCAAAGCTAAACTGTTTTCACTGTCAAAGTGAGGATGTGCATTTTCATTTGATGCAACCCCATGTGTTGCCCATCTTGTATGGCCTATTGCTATTTTCAAATTTAAATTTTTAAAATTAATTTTTTTTTCTAAATTTTCTAATTTACCGCTGCATTTAAAATGTATAAGTTTATTATTTTCTATAGAGGCAATTCCTGCTGAATCATAGCCTCTGTATTCCAGAAGTTTTAGACCTTTAAGAGTTTCTTTAATTGAATTTTTA
>MGLU01000037.1:5789-6625 GCA_001796155.1 Chlamydiae bacterium RIFCSPHIGHO2_12_FULL_27_8
AAAAAAATAAAAAAATTACTTATTTATTATTTTTTTTAAAATGTTCAAGCCATTTGTCATTTCTGAAATATCTGATTATAAATGGTATTACGCAGAATAAAATTGTCCCTCCTATTAAAAATATTTCAAAAAAGAATGTTGAAATACCATGAATACGAGTGGTCGGAAAATAACCAACTATTATTGCAAAGCCTGTTCCAAAAATACCTAATAGAGAAACAAACCATATCCCTATATTTTTTAATGGAATTTTATATCCTCTTGCTATATTTGGTTTTTTGTATCTTAAGACAAGTGCAGATATAAACATCAAAATATACATTATCTGATATAAATGAGCTGTTAAATTAAAAAGCATCCAATAAGAAGAGCTTATTGTAGGCATATATAAAAACAGAAGTGATAGTATACTAACAATAATAGCCTGAATTATTAATAAAGTGGTAGGTACTCCATACTTATTGGTTTTCTGCATAAATATAGGAAGATCACCATGTTCCGAAGTAGCATACATCCCTTTAATCGGTCCTATTGTCCAGGTGCTGATCATTCCCAATGCACCGACTGTTAATAGTGCCGCTATTAAAGGAGTTAAATTTGGAAGATTAAAGGATTGAAAGAAAAAAGAGAGTGCTATAATCGGTCCTGCAGCAAGTTCAATTTTGTCGGCAGGTATAACGCTTGCAATTGAAAGAGAACCTAAAGAAACTACTGAAATTATTATTACGGAGGATATTAACATTGCTAAAGGAAATGTTTTTTGGGGGGTTTTAACCTCACTTGCATGAGTAGCCGTCATTTCAAGACCGCTTAGAGACATTAATACACCTGATAAA
>MGLU01000037.1:6796-7277 GCA_001796155.1 Chlamydiae bacterium RIFCSPHIGHO2_12_FULL_27_8
ATCGCTGATATTGTACTTATCCAGCTTGAAAGTTCCATTCCAAAAAAATTCACTATAGTCGCTGCCCAAAAAATAACCATAATGGCAATCATTATAAATAATTTATTTTGTGACAGAGTAGGATTAAAAATGTATGCAAAGCTAGTTACTGCAAATGAAAGTGCAGTTGGATACCATATAACATTTTCTATCCATTGAAGCCAGATAGCTAAAAACCCAAGATTTTCTCCTAAAGCTTCTCTAACCCAAATATATACTCCGCCCCTTTGAGGCCAGCCGGTTGCAAGTTCAGCCGATATTAATGCCAATGGTATAAAAAAAAATATTGAACCGGCAATCAAATAAAATAGTCCGGAAAAACCATGCTTTGCAGAAACTGAAAGATTAGCAAGATTTACTATTGCTACCACATTCATCATAGAAAGCGTGAAATAATTGATTGATTGTTTTACTTTTATTTTGCTCATTTCCTTCCTAAATA
>MGLU01000038.1:0-250 GCA_001796155.1 Chlamydiae bacterium RIFCSPHIGHO2_12_FULL_27_8
TATAATAAAAGCCTTAAGCCGGAACTGCTTAAATATACCAAATCACCAAAATCTAAAAAAACTATTTTTCTTTTATCCTGAATTAATGAATTTAATTTTTTTTCAAGAAGATTTGAAGATGGAGCATCCAATCTTCCATGAAGCCTTAAAATGATTTTATCTCCAATTTCCTCTACATTGATTTCTAAACCTAATACCACATTGTCCTCAATAATAATTTTGTTATTTGTATTATTTAAAAAAAAATATT
>MGLU01000038.1:268-1473 GCA_001796155.1 Chlamydiae bacterium RIFCSPHIGHO2_12_FULL_27_8
TATTCAAAAATGAAATCATCATTTTAAAAAATCAGTGAACTTCTATTTGATTCAACACAACTACTGATCAATAAAAGCAAGTTTTGAAATTCTTAGATCGACAGTTTTGGGACTGAATTTCATATCAGAAGGCAACGAAGTCATTTTTAAAAACTGTTTTTTATAATCATAGAGCATTTTTTCTCTTAGAGAAAAATAATTAGAAATCTGGGAATAAAAATTATTAATCCCAAGTCTTAAAATTATTGGAAAAGCGTAGCAATATTCACAATCGTTTTTTGAAATTCTAAGCTCTTCATTAATTGTTAAAATAATTTCTCTTTTTCCAAAGCTTTTATGATCAATTCTTGAAATATCAATCAAAGTATTTTTTATTAAATCAAAAAAACCGGTTTTATTTAATTTTGCAATAATATCTAAAGCATCATATAGCTTTTTGTTATCCAGTTTTTCAAATGATTTAAATTCATTGCAGTTCAAATAAATAGAAGGAAGATTTTTTTCCTTATAAAATGATAGAAAAGGAAAAATATATCCATCTTCATCAACCGCACAATTTTTGATATCATAAATAAATGCAACAGGTTTTCTCAGCTCATATTCTACAAATAAATTATTTGGTAAATGTTTCTTAATTTTAGCATTTTTAATAAATGGGCTTTTTAAAAGTTTTTCTTCTAATGCCGATTCACTGATAGAGTAAATATTTCTTTTATTGTCTAAAGATAACTCTAAAATTTCTGCTAAATAATTTACATCAAGCGTATCATCTTTCTCTTCAAAAGAAATATATTTTATATTGTACTTATCTGAAATAATTCTATTTTTTATATTTTTTTTAATTTGAAAATATACAAAAAAACTCAATGATGAAAAAACTAAAGTAGAAAGAAAAATTATTAATATTGAGATTGTTAATTTTAATTTTTTCATCCGTCAATCCATTTTTTCTTTGTTAAATTTTTCCTTTTCCTTTTTTTGATGGAAAGCTAATACAACAAATTTATTTATAAGCTCTTTTGCTTCAAAGCCTTTAGAGATTAACATTTTAAAAAATAATGAATTCTCACTTGAAAAACCCGGGATTGGATTAATTTCATTTAAAAAAACTTCATTATTATCTGTAATAAAAAAATCAATTCTAGAAAAAGATGAAAGATAACACTTTTTATATATTTTTTTTGCACTATTAACAAGTTCTTTAA
>MGLU01000038.1:1489-7785 GCA_001796155.1 Chlamydiae bacterium RIFCSPHIGHO2_12_FULL_27_8
AAGATGCAATTTTATAGTAAAGGTTGTTTTTTCATATTTATTCTTATAATCAAAAAACTGACCATTTGAAACAATTTCACCGGGATTTCCAAAATAGATAAAATCATTCCCAATAATTGAAACATTGACTTCCCTGCCCTTAACTTCTTCTTCAATTAAAATTCTGTTATCAAATTTAAAAGCAAATTCTATAGCTTCTTTTAATGAATTTATATCACAAGCTTTTTTGATTCCAATTGATGATCCCAAATGAGAAGGTTTTACATAGAAGGGAAATTTTAAATTTTCTAAAATTTTATCTAAATTTTTTTCTTTTTCAAAAAAATAATCCTGTTTAAAAAGATCATAAAATTTTGCAGTTTTAATATTATTTGCTATAGCTACATATTTAGTAATAGCTTTATCCATAGAAACAGCAGCTCCAATATTATTTGGACCAATTACAGCAATATTTAGCGTCTCTATAAAAGAAAAAATCGATCCCTCTTCACCAAAAGGACCATGCATTATTGGAAAAACAAGATCCAATTTTAAAATCTCTTTTAAAATTTTGTTTGTAATAATTTTTTTTGATTTATTTTTTGAATCCGAAAGAGTTTTGTTTTCAAAAATAAAGGAACCATCTTTTGTAATTTTAAAAAAACTTAAATTATAAATTTGTTCATCGAAAAATTTTGTAAAATTTTTTGCAGATCTAACCGAAATTTCACTTTCATTAGATTTTCCTCCATAAAAAATTCCTACATTTAATTTTTTTTGAAAAGTTTCTAATTTTTTTGAAAACTCTCTAATGTTCCTAGAAATGTTACCTGCTCCAAGCGATACCATTACATCGAATGGCTTTAATTTATTTATTGGGAAATGATCAAAACTTTTCAAAAATTTTGCTTTAATATCATTTTTTAAAATATCTTTAACGAATTTTTTAGAATTTAATTTTTTAATTTTTTTCTCACCTGCACTATAAATATCTAATACATATAATTCGTCTGCATCTTCAAAAGCATTTAAAAAATCATTATAAAGATCTGAAAATCTTGAGTATCTATGGGGTTGAAAAAAAGCTATAATTTTCTTTTCATTTACTGACTGTCTTAACGCATTTAAAGTAGCTTTTATTTCACTTGGATGGTGAGCATAATCATCAAAAACCTGTAAATTATTATTATCAAATATTTTTTCAAGTCTTCTTGAAACCCCTAAAAAAGTTTCGAAAGCTTCTCTAACATATTTTTCTTCAATATTGAGTAAAATAGAAAGAGCAAAAACACTTGCGGCATTTAAAATATTGTGCTTACCGGAAAGGTTAAGTTTAATATCTTTATATTCTTTATCTAGATATTTTATATCAAAAAAAGTTTTAAAATTTTCAAATCTTAAATTTGAAATTTTAAAATCTGCATCGTTTGAAACTCCATATGAAAATCCCTTAGGATTTAAACTTTTTAAGTTTTCATCATCATAACACCAAAGAATATTTTCACTTTGAACATTTTTAAAAAAAGTTTTAAAACCTTCTTTTAAATTCTCAAAATTTTTCCAAAAATCCAGATGTTCTTTTTCCAAATTTGTTACTATAGCCGCAAATGCTGAAGTTTTATTAAAAGAGTTGTCGCTTTCATCAGCTTCCATTACAAAATAGTTTCCATGAGACAGCTTTGCATTTGTATTCAATGGAAGCAATAGACCACCTAAAGCAAAAGACGGATCTAAATCTGCATGCAATAAAACATGTGCTAAAAGAGAAGAGGTTGTAGTTTTTCCATGGGTTCCTGTAATTAAAATATTTTTATAATTTTTAGAAATTTCATTTAAAACTTCAGATCTGTGTAAAATTTTTAAATTTAATTTTTTTGCTAATTTGAATTCTATATTATCTTCTTTGATAGCTGAAGAAATAACTAAAATATCATTTTTATCTAAATTACTATTTTCATGACCTATTTGAATGTTTATATTTTCTTTGATCAATTCTTTTATGATATTATTTTCAGTAATATCAGATCCTTTGACAGAACAATTCTTTTGTTTTAACAGTTTTGCAACTGCACTCATTCCTATTCCGCCGATTCCTAAAATATGATAACTTTCACTCATATAAAACCTTATTTATAACATTTTGTATAGTAGTAACATTTTGGTCCTTTTCTTCCTTCATCATTGCAGATAATATATTTTCTTTAAAAATTTTTAAATTTTTAAAATTATCATTAATGAAAAATTCTATTTCCTTAAGAAGAGACAATTGATTTAAGTGATCTTCTTCAATAATTTTTACAAATTTATAATTATTTTGGATAAATTCTGCATTTTTCAACTGATGGTTATCTGTGGCGTTTTTAAAAGGAATTAAAATTGCAGGTTTATTAAAATTCAAAAGTTCTGCAATTGTTATGGCCCCTGATCTTGAAATTACTAAATCTGCATTCCGATATAAAGAATAAATATTTTTTTCAAACTTTTTCACATAATTAATTATTTTCATTTCATCATAAATTTTTTTGAAATGTTGACTATCTTCTCCTGTGATATGTATTACTTGAAAAGTTATTTTTTTATATAAATCTTTTAAAATTTTCAAAAAATTTTCATTTATAATTTTAGATCCTTGAGATCCGCCAAAAACTAAAATAGTAAAAATATTTTTTTTAAAATCTTTTAAAAAAACACTTTCATTAGCTACATACCAAGGAAGTTTTTTAACTAAAACTGCATTTTTTTGATTGAGTATTGGAAACTGAGTAGCAACAAACTTTACTTTTTTAGAAAAAAATTTATTTACCTTTCCAAGCAAAATATTCGAATCAAATAAAACAATTTTTTTTCTAAGGACATATCCTGCCAGTATAACCGGAAAGGTATGAAAACTCCCAAAGCCTACGATAATATCAGGTTTATATTTAAAAATCAGAAAAACACTTTGTAAAAACCCTTTAAAAATTTTAAAAATGAAAAACAAATTTCTAGGTATATCCGAAGAAATATCTACAAAATTCAAAGTTTTATCAAAAATTTCTTTTTTTGAAAGGTCTTTTGCAGCAAAAAAAATATCAAAATTGTCATTTTTTAAAATATTTGCAAGCTGCATTGCAGGAATCAAATGGCCTCCTGTTCCGGAAGCACTTATTAAGATTTTTCCTTTATATTTTCCCATTTTTTTCTATTTTTTGCAGCAATACTTATGAGTAATGATACACCAATGATATTTACAATCAAAGAAGTTCCGCCCTGTGAGAAAAATGGAAGAGTAACTCCTTTACTTGGTAAAAGGTTTGAAACTACTCCTAAATTCAAAAAAGCTTGAAAACTAATTAAAAAAGTTATTAAAGAAGCTAAATAAAATCCTCTTTTATCTATAGATTTTGAAGCAATATAAAATCCTGACACCGCCATACTTAAATATAGAGCTACTAATACTGAAATCCCCAAAAAGCCTGTTTCTTCAGCATATATAGCAGCAATATAATCATTTCTTGCTTCCGGTAAATAATCAAGTTTTTGAAGGCTCTCACCAAGTCCTCTACCCATAAATTTTCCGGAACCAACAGCAATTTTTGCTTGGTATGGCTGGTGGCCTTTGCCTTTAATATCTCTTTCCGGATGCATATATACGGTAATTCTATTTCTAACATGGTTCATGTTATAAGCAAGCGTAGCACCTACTAAAAATAAAACTAAAAGTGGAACACCCCAATATAAAACTTTTATTCTTGTTAAAAAAAATACAGCAATAAAAGTTGTTAAAATGATAATTGTGCTTCCGGTATCCGGTTCAAGTAAAATTAACAAAATTGGAATAGAGAGAATTGTTAAAATTTTAATAAAAGTCACAAAATCTATTGAATATGTCTCTGTTTTTTTATATATAAAAAACATTGGAATAATATACTTGGCGAATTCGGAAGGCTGTATTGTATATTTTGCAAATCCAATCCATCTTTTTGCTCCATTTATAGATTGTCCTATTTTTGGAACAAAAACTAAAATCAGAGTTAAAACACATAATCCTAATAACAATGGACTCATTTTTAAAATTTTTTCATATCCTATGATAAAAACACACACACCCAAAGATAAACCGATGAAAGCATATATAAGCTGTTTTATTAAACCGCTATGAGTACTTACTTCTAAAGACTTGTTTAATACTTCTGCAGAAGTGGTATTAAACACCATTATTACACCAAAAGAAAAAACAATAGCTGTACTGATTAAAAAAACTAAAATGCTTTTATTCATGCAAACTCAAACTCCATATTTTTCTATAATTTCTTCACTTTCCGGTAATTTTAGAGTAAAACCATCAATTCCAATTATTCGACAATTAAACAAAGTCTTGAACTCATTATCTGTATAAAATCTTCAATTAGAGTTTTATTTAATTCAATAAACTCATCAGGATGTAATTTGTATCGTGCATTTGAAAACAATGCCAATAATGCACCAATCAATGTGATTATCCAACCTCTGAGAAAAAACAAATTGCTAGCCATTCGGCTAATAATTGCTTTGATAAATTCAAGAGGTTTTCTTTTGTTTTCCATAAATTATTTTTGAAACAATTCAACGGGATTGATTTTGAACTGCAACATTTTAGCAGTATCACGACCACCGTCTCCACCCTTTCTTTGCATTCCGATTTTTCCAATTTTCAAACTTCCTTCTCTTGTTATTCTGATATCTCCAACGCCAAAAACATTCATAACATGGTTTATAGATTTTAAAACCCAAGTGTTTTCACCGTTAACTTTCAAAATAACTAAAGTCCAATCTGCTGAAAATTCACCACGACCTTTTAGTAAATCTGAAATAATCAAAATCTTGTTATCATTAAAAAACTTTATCAATTTATTTTGGTCAGATTCACTCATTTCATCTAAAAACATTCTGCGAGAATCACACAAACCATTTTTTGTCGGGGCAATTTCACCGGTAAAGAGTTTTAGTATTTTTGTAATATCTTGGGGTATATTCCAAAGTTCAACATATTTATCAACCCACCTTTTATCTATCTGATTAAATCCTTGCGGATTGCTTACAAATTTTACCTGTAAATTTTGTAAATCTTCTTGCGATTTTAGTTTAATTAAAATAGTTATCCTAACTTGAATATCAGCTTTGTATTGTCCTCTAACCTTAGAGGCTTTTACAAATTCAATATCGTCTATTTATAATTCATTTCCCCTAGCCATTCTTGAACAACTTTGTCAGTTTTCCAATTATTGAAACGATCAATAACATCTTGCTCATTGGTAAATCCGCCTTTGGCGGTTTTTGAACCAAGAGCAATCATTTGTTTCAAATTTTTCTTTTTATTTTTCATTTTTTTCTAAGGTTTTAAATAATCCTCTTGTAATAGCTTCAATAGTATTTACGGTCATAGCATTTCCTGCCTGTTTTAATAAGTGTATTTCTTCAATAACACCATCAACTTTTTTTGCTAATTTTTTAGGAAACCCTTGAAGTAATAGTGATTCATAACCGGACAACTTTCTAAACTTACCATTTCTAACATAGAGAATACCATGTCTGCCTACTCTTAAAGTTGGCACTTTATTATCATATAATCGCAAATCAGATTGTCTGGTGTCTATAACCAAAAAATCTCTTTTTAAAAATCCTTTCAAGTCATATCTACCATGATTATATGTATTTTTTAAATACCTCAGAAATGTTTCGTAAGATTCTTTTTTGTCGTTAAATTCAAATTCTTTTTCATCAATCAAATAATCCCTTACATTTACTCTTTGCTGTTTATCCGGAAATTTAAACTCAAAGTTATCGGGTATTAAGTCCTTTCTTATTCCAACAAAATAAACTCTTTCTCTCATTTGTGGAACTCCATAATCAATACTATTTAAAACTTGATGAAATACTTTATATCCTGCTTTATCAAGTTCTTTTAAAATAACTTTTAACGAATTTCCATTATCATGATTTGTTAGTCCTTTAACATTTTCTAAAATAAAATATTTCAAATATTTATCAAGCATTATTTTTATCAAGCCATAAATAATTTGACCTCTTTTATCTTGCATTCCTTTCCTTTGTCCAATAACAGAAAAAGACTGACAAGGAAAACCTGCAATCATCATGTCAAAATCCGGTAATTTATTTGTATTAATTTTCATTAAATCACCATAGTTTATCTCTTCTTCGCCAAAAAACTTTCTGTATGTTATTTCTGCCTGTCTATCTATCTCAGAAAAGCCGATACAAGCTAACCCATTATTTTCAAGACCAAGACGACCCGCTCCAATTCCGGAGCAGAAATCAATAAATTTTAGATTTTTGGC
>MGLU01000039.1:0-374 GCA_001796155.1 Chlamydiae bacterium RIFCSPHIGHO2_12_FULL_27_8
ACCAACCTAAACCAGATGTTTTTGACATGTTACGATTAGTGAAGGCTTATTACAATAGATTAGAAATTATTTTAAAAGAGTCGCACTTCAATAAATGTCCTACAGGGTTTTTCAAGCACAGTTACAATATATGATTGATGATACAAATACAGCTATTTATACAATAATGAAACACCTTGATGCTTGATAGGGATAAGGAAGGCTTACACCTATCAGCCTATATTAGATAAATCTTTTTTAGGATATTTTAAAATAAATCCTTTTTCCTTGATCCTGTAATTAGATACTCTTTTATTATAGTCTTTTAATGAAGCTTTTTCTATATACTTCATAGGTTCAAGGTTAAGTTTTTTTGTAAATATTTCTATAAATTC
>MGLU01000039.1:541-2707 GCA_001796155.1 Chlamydiae bacterium RIFCSPHIGHO2_12_FULL_27_8
TCTTGAAAGATAAATTATCCTTTTACGAGTTTTGTTTTTAAAAATCGCACTCTTAAATGCTAATATTGTATCTAAATAAGATGAACTGATTTCTTTCAAACTATTTGTTGAGATAGAGAAAATTATTACTTCATTTTCTTTAACTATTTGATTTATTAATTCAACATCTTTTGAATTTAAAATAAATGCTTTATTTGCAACATTTTTTAAATCTTTTAGCTTTTTTTCTTTTAAGGTAGTTGCTGTAATAAAATGTTTTTTTTCTTTTAGTTTTCTAGCAAGTTCAATTCCTACAAATCCGCACCCAATAATCGCTATTTTCATAATTTTCCCTTATAAAAGATTTAATTTTTCAAGACTTTCTTTTAAAACATTATTTTCGCTTTTTTCAAAAACATCATTTTTTTTAAGCCATGATATATAAGATGCAGGAACTTCCTGCAGTTTTTTCCCCTGATATTTACCAAATGGCATATATTCTAACTTTGTTGCATGTTTTTCGTTTAAAAGTTTTAAAACATCTTCAAAAGATAAATCATCAATCATTTGTTCAAAAACTTCTCTTAAAACAATTACATCATCAAATGCCCTATGTGCATTATTCTGTTTAACATTATATATCTCTCTTAAGTATTGAAGTGAATGTTTCGGAAGGTCCGGCCTATATTTTCTTGCCCATTTAAGTGTATCAATATATTTAAAATCGGGTAATAGGGTATTTATTCTTTTAAATTCATAAATTAAAAAGTTTTTATCAAAGTTGTCATTATTATGAGCAATCAATACAACATCACCCTCACAGAATTTTAGAAACTCAGGACCGATAATATCAAAGCCGGGTTCATTTTTGACCATATCATCAAAAATGTTGCATATCATTGAAGATTCTTTTGGAATAGGTATTTTTGGGTTTATAAGTTTGTTAAATGTCCTGCTATTTATCGGATCAAATGCTGCAATTTCTATAATTTTATCATTTTCGGGTTTTAACCCGGTTGTTTCCGTATCATAGTATATTGGTCTTAAATTCATATAATCTCAAAATTTAGTTATATAGACTATAGTTAATTTTTTATTTTTATAGCCATTTTTTTTTGGCAAAAATAAAAACTGAGACAATTGAAATGATAATAATGATATTCATTATTATTAAAAATGCATGTGGATGGTGTTCTAACGGCAGGGGGATATTCATGCCGTATATTGAAGCTATAATTGTAGGTATTGTAAAAATAATCGTAATGGCAGTTAAAAGTTTAATTGTTTTGTTAACTCCATTTGTAAAAATAATCTGGTAAGAATCTCTTAGCGATCTAATACTTTTTATGGATACTGAGCAAATATCCTCACTCTGTTTTATAGCAATCATTAAATCCTGCAAAAGATCATGATCTTTTTCATATAAATTTAAAAATCTTCCGGTTGAAATTCCTTCTAAAACATTTTTTAGAGGTACAAGAGACGATAAAAACTGATTCAGCTTCTCTTCGTTTTTTGTTAAAACTACAATAGCTTCATTAGTTACCTTTTGATTTTTATATTCCTGTTCTATGACTGCATTTCTTACACCTTTAATTTTTGATGTAAAATCTTGAGTAATTTTAAGTAAAATATACAAAAGTAATTTTGATTTTTGAGTTGTTGCCAAATTTGATTTTGAAATTAAAATATTATCAATAATTTTGCTTTTCTGAGGGGATATTGTAACAACGAAATTATTTGTTAATACGATTGTTAGTGTTGTTGTATGCAGCCCTTCTTCAAGCTCTGCTGAATGTCTGGAGTATACTAAAATATTGGAATTTGAATGCTCAATCCTTGGAATTTCATATTTATCCATGCTATCTAAAATATCATCAATCTCAATTTCCGCTTTTTCAGATAATATTGTTAAATCTTCCATTGTAGCATCAGTAATATGAATCCATGAACCAACTTTAAAATCTTCGATTTCTTTAAATTCATCATCACGAATTGACTTAAAGTAGATTTCAAGCATTTTATTTATTTTCCCTCTTAAATTTATCTTTATCACTAAAAGACAACAAAGGCAAGAAAATTATTATTGAACCTCCCCATGTCTAAAGACAGTGGATTCCTGACGGAAGCTTGCGCTTACTCTCGTGGCTCGTTCCGAGCCCGGCAATGAGCGTGTTGATCGCAGAG
>MGLU01000039.1:2741-6253 GCA_001796155.1 Chlamydiae bacterium RIFCSPHIGHO2_12_FULL_27_8
TTTATGTCGCGATCATGATGTGCACCACAGCACGAACATTCCCATTGCCTCACCTGCAAGCCTGCTAACCCTGTAGGTCCGCTCTCGGATCCACAGGACGAACAGGTCATGGTGGATTTTTTTGAATTTACTTCTATATACTTAGTACCGCCTATAAGGCTCTTGTACATTAGCATTTGTCTTAGTTGATAATGGCCGGCTTCCGATACAGACCGACCGAATCTTTTAGCAAGTCCTTTTATGTTATCTTTGCTAAAAGCTATAAAATCATTTTCCGAAATTAATTTTCTTGTCAATTTATGATTATTGTCTTTTCGTTTGTTTTTGATTCTCTCATGTATTCTAGCTAGTAATTTTCCTTTTCGTTTGAATTTGGGTTCTTTTCTTTTTTCTCCTTTTTTGACTTTTTTAAAAGAGCCTAAACTTTTGCTAGCCTGTATTAAACGTTTTTCCGCTTTTGCAAATTCTTTCGGCTGCTCTATCTTTTCTCCGGTAGACAATGTCAAAGTTGTCTTAAATCCGGGGTCTATTCCTATTTTTCCATCAGAGATTTTTTGTATCGGTTTAGCATCTGCATCGATGAACAAACACAAATACCAACCTGAGGCCCGTTTAACTATTCTGCCGCATTTGATTTTCCCATCAGGAATGTCCTGCTTATGAAATTTAAACCTTCCTAATCCAGGTATTTTTATGTGAACCCCGTCAGGTCTTCTAATAGGATCAGGAAAGGGAATAGATCCTAGAGGATTTCTAAATCCTTTTAGCCTTGGCTTTTTCGACAGTTTTTTAAAACATCTTTGCCATGAATCGAAAGCCATACATAAAATTCCCTGCAGGGTATGAGATGGAATATCGAGTCTTTCGCTATGGTTTGCTAAAAGATTTTGAAATTCTTTTTTCGTATAGTAAATGCAGTTTTTTGCATCCAATTCGATTTTGCGTATGGCCCAATTCCAAACTCCCCTCAAAATATAAAGCCACTCCTCAAGTATAATATTTTTTTTGGATTTTATTCTAAGCTTGAGCTGTCTTTGAATCATAGCGATTTTTGAGCCTCTACATATTGTTTTATTATACTAATAGGAGCTCCTCCAACAGTAGAAACAAAGTAAGAATTTGTCCACAAAGTCGGTAGCCTCGTACGAAGGTGTTTATGTTTTTTTCTCAAAAAATGTGAACTGTTTCCTTTTATTTCTTTGATTAGCTTATGTATGCCATATTGTGGATCGACCTCAACCAATAAATGTACATGATCAACCATTAGTTCCAATGCTAAAATCTCTGATTTTCTTTTTATGCAAATTTCTGAAATAATTATTTTTAGTTCTTTCTGAACCACATCATTTAAAACAGTTCGTCTATATTTTGTACACCATACCACATGGTATTTGCAAGAATAGACCACATTGTTGTTTGATTTGTATTTTCTTAAAGTCATGGAAAAATCATAAGAGTTTAACAAGTATAATGCAAGGCATTCCTTAACCCCATAGATAAATCTAGGGGATTGCGTCATGTCATTCGTTCACCTAGAACACTTCAAAATCTATGGAATAGAGAAGGAACTTAATATAGAAGTGCTTTCATTGGGATTCTTTATTTTGAGAGGCTCGGCATTTGATGTTTTTTAGGATTTAATCTCAACTATCTTCATCATCAAAATTTTTGAAAAGTTTTTTTCCAATATCTTTTTTTGATTTATAATTAACATCTGAAAAATTATCACTTTTTGAAAATTCATCACAAAAATTATTTTTTTCTTTATCTACAACTTTTTCAACATCTAAAATATTACAGTCATTCGGTTTACCAACTTTATAGAATTTGCAGTTTTTGCAAACATGAAGATCAGTTAAACAGTTTTGACAATACTCTTTAAATCCAATCTTATTATTTACTAAGTTTAAATCCTTTTTGCATTTATAACATATCATGTTGAAAATATTAAATAATAAAAAAATTAAATTAAAGCTTAAGATTTAATTCTTAAGCTTTAAACAAATTATCTTCTCTCTCCGGGTCTGCATGCTCTTCCATTTCCTCTTCCTTGAGGATTAAATGTTTCAGATATAGCCTCTCCAACTGAACCTAGTAAGGCCTGAATTCTTGGACCTATTCTAGGATTTGCAGGGTCTCCGAACTCAGGACTATCTAAAAGATCAGGGGTGGCTTCCCCGGTTCCCAGCGGAGTTCTTCCGCTTTGACCTAAGACTGTATGTGTTTGAAGGCTCGCTTGTGATGGAAAAACCCTCTCTTCAGCAGTGGGTACTCCAGGTCTTGGTTCAGCATCTCTAAATACCGGATTTATAGGGTCTCTGCGTACAAGCCTAGCTGCAGGAACAGCGGTGGCTTCCCCGGTTCCCAGAGGAACTCTTGATGTTCCTGATGAAAAACCTCTCCTTCTTACATCTAATCGAGCATCATCGCTTTGCGTTGCAATTAAAGGCGTAACTCTATGTACAGGGACAGGATCAGCTGCTCTAAGTACCGGATTTGTAACTTCTCTATGAATATTACGAGGCTCAGTTTCTCTCACTTCATGCCCTCTACGACTATGATCGGTTATTTGTCCTGTTCCTAAGAAAGGTCTTCTATGATTTGCTATGTCTTGTTCTGTTGAAATGAAATGTCCATCAAAGGAATTATAATTTCTATTGTTTATTATTTTAGGAATGGTAAGTGCAGATATTACCAAAACTAATAAAAGAGATATTGGAAAAGGTGTTAAAAATATTGCTGCAAGATTACCAAAAATAAATATCGCAACACGAGAAATTTTTTCCCAATTTATAGTTTTACTTTTTTGGATACGATTTTCTTCAGAAAAATGTCCATTTTCTACTCTAGAGGTCATTTTTTTACTCCTATTTTACTCTGTTTGCTCTTAAATTTTGGAGCATATTAACGTTAATCAAAATATTTTCATAGCTGTAAAACCAACCATGTTTTATGTTTCTGCCAACTATTACTGCATCATTTTCTAAAAATTTATAAAATAAACTTGATTGAGATGTATCTATACTCCAAACAGAGTTGTCTGACAAAATGATTTCTTTGTTCATCGGATCAATATATTTTACTAAAAGCAGATACGGACTATCAAGTCTTGGAGCTTGAGAAATTTTTACTTCAATATATGTATTTCTCCTTTTGTTTATCATTTTATATCCATATCCTCCAAACCAGTATGATAAAAATGAATCGTTTTCAATTATGTAAATTGGATCAGAAAGAGCCCAATTGAAAATCTCAGCTGAATAATATGGTTTTATTCTCCACTCTGAACCATCTTCAATTACTAAATAATCGCCTGTTACTGATATAGCTTCAACATTATGTGTTTCTGTATTAAAAATTAAATCCGGATAAATTTTATAATCATTGAAATTTGTTCTCTTTTCATTAAAACTATTTTCTTCAGAACTATAAAGCTCTTTTAATTCTTCTTCACTTAATTTTCTGTTGCCAAGTGGTACTCTCTCTTGTGTTTCATTAGAAAATAAGGAAAA
>MGLU01000039.1:6278-8567 GCA_001796155.1 Chlamydiae bacterium RIFCSPHIGHO2_12_FULL_27_8
TTTAACAAACCTTTCATATTCACCTTGAATTTTTTTACTCTGTAAAGATAATGAACTTATGATATGTTTTTTGCAATTTATAATTTTATTTTAATTTGAAAATATATGATAAAAAAAATAATACTTTTTATTATTTTGTTTCAAGGGAGCGGCTTTGCTTATAAAAGCTCTGATTTACTTTATTTAGGAAGCGGAATAAATAACATTTTTAGACCTAATAGTACTTCAGAAGAATTTAGAATCGAATATAAATCTCATATATCTTGGTGGAGATTTAGACCTTTTGGAGGTATTTCCGTCACAACAAATAAACAAACTTTTATTTATCCCGGAATTTCTTTGGAGATTCTAGATAAATCTCCTATAGCTTTAGCTATTAATTTCGCTCCCGGTTATTATTTTAAAGGAGATGGTAAAGATTTGGGTTTTCCTCTTGAATTTAGATCAGGTATCGAACTTGCCGTTTTAAAAAAATTTACAAGACTTGGTATTAATTTCTCTCATACTTCCAATGCATCACTTAGTAAAAAAAATCCAGGGCTTGAAACCCTGGTTTTTTTTATAGCAATTCCTATTAAGTATTATTAAAAATTATTCTTTCTGCCTATAGAAATATATTTTATTCCCATTTCTCTTAACTCTTGAGGATTAAAAATATTTCTTCCGTCAAATATTAACGGACTTTTTAAATACTTTTTTATTTCATATAGATCCATGTTTTTAAACTCATCCCATTCTGTTAAAATAGCAATTGCATCACATCCGTTTATCGCATCTATTAAAGAATCACAAAAAATTAAATTTTCATTCTCTTCAAAAATCTTTTTTGTATTCGCTTCTGCAATAGGATCATAAGCTTTTACTATGACATTATTGTTTAGTAAATATTTTATCATTTCAATAGAAGGTGCTTCTCTAATGTCATCTGTATTAGGTTTAAAAGCCAGCCCTAAAATTGCAATTTTTTTGAAATTTAAATCGCCTTCAAAATAATTTTCAATATATTTAGCTAAAATAAATTTTTGCTCTTGATTTACTACGTCTATAGCTTTTAAAAGTGTGTTGTCAACCTTGTTTTCTAAAGCAATTTTGCAAATTGCTTTTACATCTTTTGGAAAACATGAACCACCATAACCAATTCCGGCATTTAAAAATTTATCTCCAATCCTTTTGTCGCTTCCAATTCCCAATTTTACTTCATTTATATCTGCATTTACTTCTCTACAGATATTCGCTATTTGGTTTATAAGAGAAATTCTCGCTGCAAGCATTGTATTAGCAGCATATTTTGTTATTTCTGCAGATTCGATTTTCATGAAAATTAATTTGTCATTATATTTTTCATAAAACTGTATAAGTTCATTTTTTGCTTTTCTATCTTTTGTCCCAATAACAATTCTATCCGGATTTAAAAAATCTTCAACAGCAAAACCCTCTTTTAAAAATTCAGGATTTGAAGCAACTGAGAATGGAATATATTGATCTCTTTTATTAAGCTCTTCTAGAATAACTTTTTCTATTAAATGACCGGTTCCAACAGGTACTGTTGATTTTGTAACTATAACTTTATAGTCGTTCAAATATTTTCCAATTTCTCTAGCTGCTGCAATAACATAGTTCGTATTACAAGAACCATCATCTTTAGAAGGTGTCGGAACACAAATAAAACAGATATCAGCTTTTTTTAAAGCAGATTCATAATCTGTTGTAAATTTTAATCTTTTACTCGAAACATTTTTTTCAATTAATATATCAAGACCGGGTTCATAAATTGGAATAATGTTATTATTGAGATTGTTTATTTTTTCTTCATCTATGTCTAAACAAGTTACATTGTGGCCAATTTCAGCAAAACATGTCCCGGATACAAGACCGACATATCCCGTGCCTATAACTAAAATGTTTTTTTCAACTGCAAAAACATTTAAAAAAAATAATGTAAAAATAATTAAGAATTTTTTCATAAAATCTCCATTTATTAAAAAAGTTTTCAGATTTTAAGAAATTAAAAAATAAAAAAGAAGTTATTTAAAATGTATATGTCACAGAAATGAGCCAGTCTGTAAAGTCAACAGAATTATTTTCTGCAACAGAAAAATTAGGTCCGGCTATAATTCCTAGGTTAGAAGAAAAATTGTATTCAACAGCAGGTGCTATTGTTGTTCGTCTACTTTTATTTGCGGTATTTGATGCTGCCGTCCCGTCAGCATTAGTTCCATTTGTTCCCGTAAAAGTCGTTTTACCGTTCCACATTTGTGTAAAGTCACATGCCAATACCCATCTTTGAGT
>MGLU01000039.1:8580-10915 GCA_001796155.1 Chlamydiae bacterium RIFCSPHIGHO2_12_FULL_27_8
AAAGCAAATACTATAATATAATTTTCTCCGGGGCTAACCTCTCTGTTTGTATTATAACCGCCACCATATGAATTAAAGCCTTCTACGCTAACTTGAGGGGAATAAGTATAATCCAAATTCAATCTAAAGCTGATCGGATGATTTTTAAACCATCTTACAAGTTTTTGAAAATTTAAACCAAAATTTGAACTAAATGATCCGCCGCCGGATGCGTCAATTCCATTTTTTTCGGGATTTAAATTTTTATATTTTCCAGTAGGTAAAACTAAACAGTATGTAAAATTGATATAAGGGATAACTGAATTTTGCTTTCCTCTCAAAAGCTGAAAATATAATTTCATCATTGTATCAGCCATATGAAAATTATTTTCTTTTCCTTCATGAGTATATGTAAAATTAAAATCACCGGATATATTTAAATCATTTAAAATCCCATATTGTATGAAGAATTCTTCATGAAAATTTAAAACATCCGGACGTGATGAATGTGCATATGTTTGATGATACATGCCGTAAGTATTCATAATGTGCTGGTAATATTGTATGTTTGTCATTTTCTGTTTCAAGTTTGTTGCAGAACCTGCAATCAAAGGACCTGTATACCATGGATCTAACTCTTCTCTTCCGCCGGTTTTAGAGAAAATTAATGTTGGTAATATAAAAAAAACAAATAATAACTTTATTTTCATAAATATTATAGATAATATTAATTGATTTATTTTACAAATAAAAAAACTATTGATTAAAAATTTCAATTTTGTGATTTATATATCTAAAGGTATTATATGAGCGAAGAACTAGATTTTCATCCACTTCCTTTTTTTAAAAAATCATTTCACCAAACTGTAATGGGATCTTTTCCTTCAATCTATAAAGATCCTCCTTCCCATACATGTTTTGTTTTACTTCCTGATAAAGATTATATAGCTATGGAAATTACAACTCCGGATAAATGGAAAAAAACAGACCCAACTGTTTTTTTTATACATGGTTTATGCGGTTCTCACAGGTCTTCCGGTCTTGTTAGACTTACAAAAAAACTTAGAAAAAAAAAAATTAGAGCTATAAGAATAAATTTAAGAGGCTGCGGTTCCGGAAAAGGTAAAGCTAGAAAATTATATCACGGAGGACAAAGTGATGATATTTTCTATGCAATAAAAAAAATCCATTCGGAAACTCCTGATTCAAAAATGTTTTTAGTAGGATTCTCTTTAGGAGCAAATATCTCACTAAAACTTTCTGCCGAAATCTCTATTGCTAATATGAAAATGCTTCATAAAACAATTGCAATTAACCCACCTGTTGATTTGTATTCTTCTATTAAGCTTTTAGGTAAAAAAGAAAATAGAATTTATGAAAGATATTTTATTAAATTATTAAGAGAAGATATTGAATATAGACAAAAAATATTTAGAGATATTGCAGAAATAAAATTTCCGGACTCTATGAGTTTCATGGAGTTTGATAATTTATATACTGCCCCTGTCTATGGTTTTAAAAATAATTTGGATTATTATAAAAGATCCAGTTCAAAATACTTAATTTCCGCAATTGATTTCAAATGTAATATTCTATTTTCAGAAGATGACCCAATAATCAAAATTCATTCATTTGACAGAATAGTACTGCCTAAAAATGTAAAGTTATTTAGAACAAAAAAAGGGGGGCATATCGGATATATAACCATGCCCACAATAAATCAAAGCATTCATTGGATCGACAATATTATTCTTCAATGGATTTTCGAAGATTTATAAAAAAAAATTTTGACAAAATTATTATACAAGTATAGCTTTTCTAAAAATTTTTATTAGGAAAGCTAACATGTTAAAATTTTTAACCAAATCAAAAATTTTTATAAAAGTTTTAATTTTATTCAATATTTTAACTATAAGCGTATATCCGCAAAATAATATTCCAAAACTTGAAATTCAATCATCATTTGATTTGGAAAGAGATATACTTTCTCAATTATATACTGAAGATCATTTACTATCATTTGATGCAATTATTAGACTTATTGAAGAAATTGAAGATGGGACTTTAGCAAAATTACTTTCTACAAAAGAATATAATAAAATAAGTTTTTTTATAGCTTCTTTTGCAAAAGAAGGGATAAATCCAAATGCTTCTGAAGAAGAAAATCAAAAATTTGGAAAATGATATTTATGAACTTTTAAATATTGATAAAAATATTATACATTCCAATGTATCATTTGATGCTGAAAATTATTCAATATTTCCTGCTGTTTCTTATCAAAATGCAGATACCTATTTATGCAAAAGTTGGGTATCAAAACAATTTAACCATACAGGTAAATTTATAAAAAAACAT
>MGLU01000040.1 GCA_001796155.1 Chlamydiae bacterium RIFCSPHIGHO2_12_FULL_27_8
TGCCGAACATTGTTTGAACTCTCATCGTCTTTATCTTTTTCAGAAGGTTTTTCAGGTGTTTTTTTTTGATCATTTAATAGGTCGTCATTAGTTTCAGGAGATGATGGATCATTTACATCGCTACCATTTTCTTCATTTTTTTTAGTTTTCATTGGTGCAATATATTGATGCTCATTTACAGGCCACTCTTCTTTATCGTTTGTATATTTTTGTCTTAATGCCTCATTTTTTTGATTTTTTTTATTTTCAACATTAAATTCAACATTATAAAATTGCCAACCCCACCCCTTTAAATACCCATCTTTAAACACTAATGGCATATAATTTTTAGAAATCAATCTTGTTTGACCAAGAAAAACAGGTTCAGTAATGTAATACCAGACTAAATAATTTGAATCATCTATCACATATTTTTCTGATTTGTGAGGAGGTCCCATGATAACTCTAACTTGTGGGGTATCCATTCCAACTTTAACATCAGATAAATTTATTTCATTCTCTTCAGCAGTAGCACCATATCCAATTACACTTCTGGAACACGATATAAATATAGATGTTAACAAAAATAAATAAACTGCTATTTTCATAAAAAAATCCTGTTTTTTTTAATATTATATTATTTATTTATTTTTTATCACTATTTAGCTGTAATAAAAATTGTTTCTTCATTTTTTTTAATTGTTACAGAATGATTATTAAGTTCTCTAAATATCCTTTGCTCCCCTTTTCCGAGTGTAGAAAAAAGGGTAGACAAATTCACTTCTGTTCCATGTAAATAAATAAATTGTACATGCTTTAATATACTTTCTGCTAGGTGGTTCGGCTTTTTATGAAATGATTCTAAAAAGGCATTTTTAACTTTAGTGTTTGATAAATTTAAAATATTAATATTTTTATCTGATAAAAAAAATGCAATTTTAGATAAATGGATCTGTGTCAATGTACAGCTCTTAAAACTTAATTTGTTAATATTTCTACATTGAAGAAGAAAATTTAAAAGAATATCGAAATTTTTTTCTATCCCCTCCTCATTAAGCTCCCTTATTTTAACATCAATTTGAAAATTATTATTTTTAAACATAATTTTATATCCGCCAACTATGATTTCTTTTAAATTATTAAAATTTAAAAGTATATCCGGCAAAATAACATTTAAAGAATTTAACTCTAAAGTAGATTGATGCGACTCACAAACTGTAAATGCAGAGTTTGTAGAAACAATTGAACTTCTTCTTAACTGTTTATCCGGTAAGGAACCTAGATAGGTGTTTTTTAAATTCAAAAACTCAAGATATGGAAATCTATAAAGTTCAGCTAAATTTTTATTTTCAAATGAACTCATATTTTGAAAAATTAAATAACGTATTTTTAAATTCGAAACGGATTTTAAAAAGTCTCCCCTTAAATTTGTATTTGAAAAATCCAAACTCTTCGGATGAGAATCAACTTTCAATAAAAAATTCAAAAAAGAAGAAACAAAAATATCTGAAATGTTTTTTATAGAAGAAAACGAAAGTTTCAAATTATCATCCAAAAACATTGGGAAATAACTCTTCTTTTCTAAACCGGATAAAAATCTTTCAACTTCTTTCATTGAATCTAAATTTATTTCCTTTAGATCAGATAGAAACTGATTAACAAAATTTTCAATATTGCTCTTTTCAGAAGAATAATAAATAACATTTTTTTCTTCCAAATCTAAAAATCTTGTGGAATCTAGCTGATTACTTGAAAGAAATTTAACAATCCTTAAGTTTTTTACTCTATTCATCAATTGTTTTAAAATAGACTCTTCTATTTTAGAATTTTCAAATGAAATTATTTTAAGTTTTTTAAATTTTCTTAAAATTTTACCAACATGTGATATATCTGATAAATTTTGAAATCTTAATTCGTTAATTGATACTCTACTTTCATATAAATTATAAATTTTTTGTAAAACTTTATTAAGCTGGCTTGTCCGCATAAAAGAAGCATCTATCATAATTTTAAATCTATTATTTCCCTTGAAATATTTCACATATGAATGCTCAGTCAATTTTGAAAGTATTTCACTATTTAATTCATCCGGATTTGCAATTATTACCGGCTCCATTTGAGATGTAATTGAAACATCCTTTTCTAAAAAATTAGCTATTGCTTCACTTGTTTTTAAAATAATAGGTATGCAAACACATGCAAGAAGTGATGCAAAAAAACCATTTTTATAACTCCTTGGCATATTTTGAAAATTTTGATTGCAGTAATTTAATATCGAATAGACATTCATTATAAATCCCCTAAGTTAATTTTTTCTGCGATTTTTACTCTGTCATCAGATTTGATGCACCTGTATAATATTGCAAACTCTTCATTATTCAGATCAAAAATTGATTTACTTCTATCAATATGATCGTAAATAGAAACGTCTGAAACAAAACTAATAAATTCGTTCAAAATTGTTCTTGAAATAAAATGATCTTTTAAAATTTTATTATCTTCTTTAGATAATACGCTAGACTCTTTTTTTGAAAAATTTAAAGCTTTAATAGCTTCATAAAAATGTTTTGTTATAGAAATAGAATTGTTAAAATATGTAATTTCAGCTGAGAGTAATTTTTGTTCTTCTTCTGAAACTGCATTTTGAATAAGATTATTATAGTCCATTTTTAATAATAGACAAAGAACCCTTAAAATTTTATCAGCCTTTTCCTTTAAATTTGTATCCCCATGAGTTAGTAAATTTAAATAATACTCTTCTTTCATGGAATTTTGCCTCATTAACTGAGGTAAAGGTGCTCTTGAAAATACCCCGGCTGCAGAATCATAAACTGCCAATACAGGCTCTAATTGTTGAGCTGTTGAAATTTCCATTGCTATCAGATCTAGCGGACTTTCATTCAATGGTTTAATAATTTCGTTTCTTCTTAGCCATGAAATGTAAGTATCTCCAAAATTTATAGCTTCAAAAGAATTTGAAAAACACCCGCTTGTTGAATCAATAATCTTTTTGGATGTTTTTAAAAACTTTTTTTTATTTTCATCACTAAGTTCATTGAATGACTCCTTGTTTAAAGTCCTGCTGCTTAAAAGGGTGACATAAAAAGAAAAAACATTAACAGAAATAGCTTTCCTTTGTTTGTATTTGGTTAAGTCTTCAATTGAATGACAGTCAATCTTTTGGAAATCAGCCCAAAGTTTAACTGCAAATGAACCATATTTACGAATATAGCTAACTTGATTTAAAAATTTTCTATGTTGATTTTTCGTAAATGGAGATAAATCTTTAATTTTTTGATCAAAATCTATATCGCAAACTTCTTGAATGTACCGGAGTTTTTCATTTTGATCATCCGCTTCAACACTGTAAAGCTCAGAAATGCATCTACGCTTAAAAACATTTATTTCACTTTTAATGTGCTCGTCAATACTTTTTTGAACTCTTTCTTCAATTTTTACAGTATCGTCCGGCTTGATACAACAAAACATCTTTTCAATGCCGCAGAATGAAAAATTATAATTACAACTTAATAAATCCCCAAATAAAGGCATACATTTCCAAAAATTTGGAAAGATAGATAAGTAAAAAAATAATTTTAATCAATACTTTTTTTATTATTTATTATTTTTTTCAAGGTCATCTTCATCATAAAAAAGTTCATCGTGTTCTTTTTCTAAATCTTTTTTATTTTTTTCATTTTTTACTTTTTTATTTTTTTCAGATGAATCTTTATTATGAAAAGACACTATACCGTGTGGAGTAAGAAATTTTGAATTACTTTCATTAAAAAAAGTTTTAAGTGAAATATTTTGATCAACTTCAGTTTTTATTGAATTTCCCTGCTCTGCAATTTCTTTTTTTGTAATAGGTAGTTGATTTTGATTTATTTGAATATGTTCTTTTGAAAGATTATAGCCCTTATTTTCTTTTAGGTTTGATGCTGTTTCAACCGTTTTATATTTCAAATATTCTACTATTATCTTTACGGCTTCATTAAAAAACTTTTTATTTTCTGAAAATAAAAAGTTTTTATCTATTTGTGAAACGTTAGAATATATTTTTAACTCATCATTTTTAAAAATATTTTTAAATACTTTGGTATCAACTAAATATTTTAAAAAGTCTTTATCTTGCAATATCATTTTAAAATCTAAATTTTCAAAATTATTGAAAATTTTAGATATTTTATCGTTGTTTAATTCTCTAAATGCTTTGTAAATAATGCTTAAGGATGTTTTATCAATAAATTTTTGATTATTTACCTCTTCTTCGGTTTTTTGAAAAACAGACGGAGGTTGAAAGAAATTCAAAAAAAAATTTTGAATTAGATTCTGAAAAGCTAAATTAGGATCAAATTCCATGGATAAATTATATAATAAAAAGGCCTATTTTACAATTAATGAAAATTAATTATAGAATTTTTTTTAGATATTTGTTTTTATAAAGTTATATAAGTATTTTTTATCAAATTTTGTTTTTCTTAGTACTTGGAGTTGCTTGCGGAATTTTATCAGGATTATAAAGATTTTCGGAGTTCTATTAGTTTTCACAAGCATTTTTTATGTTTTTAAAATAAAAAGATTTTAAAAAAATAAAAATTTCTTTATACCTATTGAAAAATTTTTTTGGAGAATATTTATGACTATAAATGCAACAGTTGTTAATCAATCAAAAGATAGAAAAATTTCTGCTTTTAATGTTTCTGAAAATCTTTTTAAAAAACACCCTAAAGATATTTTAAAATTTATAAAGATGAGCGGAGAATGGGCAAAAATTGCATTTAAAGATTTAGATACACTTCCTTCTTTAAAAGCTTTTACAGATTCAATAACTACAGGAGAAAAAACGCTATCTTTTGTCGATTTTGGAGCTTCTATATCTAGACTTGGAGAAAATATTACTTCTATAAATGAACATAATCTGAATATATCAGGTATAAGAACTTCTGCGTTCGATAGTATTTGGAATTTCCATAAAGTTGTAAAATGGTTTCATAAATGCAATGTCATAACATTTGGAACAAAATTCTTAACCAACATTACAACATTAGGAGGAATTGCTTTTGGAATAAATTCCATTGAAAAAATTTATACGGAAAGCAAAAGACTTTTTAAACATAAAGATCAAAATGAAATTACAAGGACATATCTTCTTTTAAAAATTTCAAAAAGCATTTGCACTTTAGCTGTTGGTGTTTTTGTCACTTTAAATGCTTTATTTGGATTTGTAGCACCCGGAATTATCATGCTTGTTTTAGGCACATTGATTTTAACATATAATTTTTCATCCAATATGTTGAACGAAACTTATAAAATAGAAGATAAACTGTTTAATCAATAATAACGTTTTTTATTTTTATTAGGCCAAGTATTTACATGGTATTTCAAGTTCATTTTTTTGTATCTTGTCATCCATTGTGAATAAAACTTTTTAGTTTTATCTAAAAGGCTCCCATTTGGATCTGAAGATACTATGTAAATGTATGTTGATAATAAAAATAGAATAAAAACTGCTTTCTTAATCATAACTTCCCCCTAATCCGCAATTTATGAAATAGGTTAATTATAATCAATAATCTTTATATTTCATAAACTTTAGAAGTCATAAGTAATTTTGATTTAATTACTTTAGAAATAAATTAATTATTTTTTAAAATATCTTCAGATGGATATATTTTAAACATTGTTGCAATAATTCTAGTCCAAATTAAATATATGACCATTGAGATTATAGAAATAAAAAGTAAAATATTAACAACTTTTATATTCTGTAGAAATATTAAAAAAATAGAAGCGAAAGCCTTTGCTCCCCTATATGCAAAAACATCTATAACTGCTTTAGCTCTATATTTTTCATCAATTTTCAAAGGAGTATAGAGCAATTCTCTTAAAATACTGAAAACAGAGTAATCTAAAACTTTTACAGAAACAAAAGCAAAAGTTGCCATAAAAAACGATGGCATGATTCCAAAAATAACTGCATTAACAATAAGTATTGATGGAATTAATGCATGTGATCTTTTAAAACCTAAAAATTGTATAAAAAGAATTCCGCCAATTAATTGAAATGTTATGGTTACAACATTTATGATACTTGTAATTTTTCCGGCATATTGTGTCCTTAAATCGATATCGGGGATATGACTTTCTAAAAACATATTATATTGGTAATCTAAAAAAGCAGCTGACAGCTGCATAAAAATTACTATTACAAGAATAAATTTTAGATACTTTGAATTTTTTATTAAGGAAAAACCTCCTGAATACCATTTTTGGTTCATTATTTCATTTTTAAAATTTTC
>MGLU01000041.1:0-6256 GCA_001796155.1 Chlamydiae bacterium RIFCSPHIGHO2_12_FULL_27_8
GAGCTGCTTCTTCATTCGTGGATAGTTGACTCGTTCAAATCTTCATTGCAAAGCTTAATGTTGTCTAAAAGAGCTTCAGTCTGTTTTAATAAGTAATAAAAATCTTTTTTAAATTCATCGGAAGAGGTAAAGTTAACATTTTTTTGTTTTGAATTTTCAATTAACTGATTAATTCTTGCTATAGAAGTTGTAATTTCAGAAAGCTCTGTATCAAAATAACTTTTAAATTCTTTTGAAGATCTCAGGCCATACATAATATTTGCTTTTTTTTCTCTTTGTCTTTGCCATTTTTTGTTATAGTGAAATAATACTCCATAGTTATTTACATCGTTCATCAAAGTATTTGTTTTTGATAGAATTGCATTTAACTTTAAATATAAACCTTCATCGTTAAAGAGTTTTGTAAAACTGTTTTTATCATTTAATGTATTCTCTGTAAAATTTTTGATGTTGTTTAGAATTATTTTTCCATCTTGCGAAAAATAACTTGATGTTAGAGATAAATTATCTACAAGAAGATCAATTTTATTTAAAAGGTTAGTATCTTTTACATTATTCATTAGATTTGTAATTGTAGAAATAGCAACTTCTGCTTTATCTGCCAATGCTGAAATCTGTTCCGCTGTACTTTCAAATGAATCAACAGATTTTGCATATATTATTTCATTATTTATGATTCTAGGATCTTTATTATCTTTAACAACTAGGGGAGTAATGTTTATTGATTTTTCTCCGACAAGGCCTACTGTCTGAATCGAAATAATATCTGTGTCATATACTTCAACTGATGAATCCACCTTTAGCTTTAAATGATAAAAAAAAAGTCTTCCATATTCATCTTTTTGAATATTTCTTGCATTTTGTATTGTTGCAATATCTATAACATCTCCTACAGCTTTACCGGCAAATAAAACTCTAGTTCCAATATGAACCCCTTGAATATTTGCAAATCTTACATTTAATGTTTTTTTACCATCCCCAATCGATGGTTTTAAAAACATTATTATTCCAATTGTAATAACTATGCCCAGCAATGCAAAAAAGCCAATTAAAACATTTTTAAATTTGTCAGACATTTTTTTCTCCTTCAGTTCTTCCTCTTGGATAACATGTTAGACTTTTTTTTAAATAAGCTATTTCAGGATCATCAATTTCTATAAAATTATTTGGTGTATCTATAAAAGCAATTCTACCATCTCTATGAAGAGCGAGTCTATCTGCAATGAACCAAGCTGAGTGTATGTCATGTGTAACAATAATAGAAGTGCCTCTAAGTTCATTTTGAATTTTAACAATAAGTTCATTTATATGCTGTGATGTTATCGGATCTAGTCCTGTTGTAGGTTCATCATAGAGTAAAATATCAGGTCTATAAGCTATCATTCTTGCAAGAGCAGCTCTTTTTTTCATGCCTCCGGAAAGATCTGAAGGCATTTTTTTTAAATCATTTTCTAAATCTACCATTTTTAGTGCAGAAACAACTCTTTCTTTTTTTTCTTCTTTAGTTAAAAACTTTTTAGTTAATGGATCTTTATTATGAGATAGATAAAAACCGGTATTCTGTTCAATGTTCATAGAATCAAATAGAGCCGCATTTTGAAAAAGCATTCCCATATTCTGTACTACTTCATAAATTTTCGGAGCTTTTAGAGTTGTTATATTCACATTGTTTATAAAAACAGAGCCGCTGTCCGGCTGTTCTATTCCAATTATATGTTTCAGCAAAACACTTTTCCCAACTCCGGATCTTCCTAAAATAACTAAAATTTCATTTCGATTAATAGTTAAATTCATATTATTTAAAACAGGATTACCATTATAACTTTTATATAAATTTTTTATTTCTATCATAAAAGCCAGTCAAATTTCATTTTCATATATAGAGAATTTAATCCAAGTGTTAAAAAAAAATCTGTAATAAGTATTGAAACATATGTTATCACAACACTATTTGTTGTAGCCCTTCCAACACCCTCTGCACCACCTTTCGTTTTTAAACCCTTATAACAGCTTATTGTTACTAAAAGTATTGAAAAGCAGATTGCTTTGATAAGTCCTGATAAAATATCAAAACTGCTTATATGAAGCGGCATTAAAGAAAAATATGCAGTTTGAGATAAATGAAAATAATATGCCGATATAAAATATCCGCCGATTATACCCATAAAAATACTAAATGTTGTAAGCAGGGGAATCATAACAATTCCGGCTATAAATCTCGGAGCAATTAAATACTGGTATGGATTTACAGCCATAGATTTTATTGCATCTATCTGCTCTGTAACCTTCATTGTGCCGATCTCAGCACACATAGCAGCTCCAACTCTTCCGGTAACCATAAATGCTGTTAATACAGGTCCGAGTTCTGTTATCATTGCTTTTGCTACCATTACACCGGTAATAGACGATAAACCTTTTGAACTTAACTGATAAATTGCTTGGGCTGCTAAAACAATACCCGTAGACATTCCGGTTATTGCTACTACTCCAAGCGACATTACGCCAATATTAAAAAGCTGGTCTCTTAATAGTGACCATTTTGGAAGTTTTTTAAAAGTTATTAAAAAAACATCTTTAATAAGAGAAATATATTCTCCTATTCCGGCAAATGAATTTATAAAACTGTTTTTTACAAGTGCAAGCATAAAGGATATCATCACCTTATTTTGCACTATAGTAAATGATTATTTAATTTCAAAGTATTATCTCAAACTTCTTACTGCATCCATAATAGCTTGAGCAATCTGATTAATTTTTTCACTTGAATTTGCTTTTGATCTTTCAAAATTATCTCTTTCATTCTCTTCAGATCTGACTTTTCCTGAAACTTTTGTAATATCTCCATCACTATATTTAATCATGCCGTCAGAAACTAAAGAAGAATGTTTTGAAAGTTCATTGAAAACAGAAACAAGTTTATCAGCTTTGCCTTCTAATGCTAAAGACATAACAGTGCATGCTAGAGTGGTGAACATAGCTGTTCCGGGATAGAAAGACTGCCATTTTTGTTTAGAGCCCCAATCCTCATAACTCTCATATAAAATTTTCTCAACCATTTTAAATCTCTGATCATTTTTATATTCTAAAATTTTGCTATTTGATTCCATTGCTTTAACTCCGGCTTTAGCTAAAGCAAATTGAAGATTCATAACAGATGGAACCTCACTTTCAGCTTTTAAAGATTGATTTGATTTTTGATTAGCTTTTAATAAAATGTTTACTGCATCTCTTGATGATTCTAAAAAGCTTTCACTAAGCTTCATTACATTTTTTAAATTGTTTTTGTGCATTTCAAATTCATAATCAACTTCTTTTTCTTTCTTTTCTGTTTCAATTCTTTCTGTTTTCATATCCATATCTTCTTTTTTAGAGTAACTCGATACAGCAGATCCAATACTCGATGCGGTAACAACAGATGTTTCTACAATTTTAAGCATAGAGCTTTGTTGGAATAAATTAGATAAAAGAGGATATGCAGAAAAAGAAGCTGCCAAACTTAAAACTGCTGATGACATTGCAGTTATAGCCTGCATATATCCTGCAGCATTTTGCTGTGTCTCTTTATCGCTTGTAAAAAAGCTAGCTATATATTCATAGCCGTTAACGATAGGTAAAATTTCTTGTCCTAAAATATTTGAAAGCCCTCCGACAACTAAAAGATAGCCTGCTGCAGCTTGAGGAGCTATTAAAGTACCTGCTATAATTGCAGAAGAAGCACCAACAATATTTAAAATGCTTTTAACAACATCATAACTATATTTTTGTGATAATGCATCTATATGTTTCTCAAGAAGTATTTTTTCTTCTTCAGATATTTTTAACATTTTATCATTGTCTTTTTTTAAATTTCTCAAAACAATTGATGCTAAATCTCTTATTATTAAATCATTTTCTTCAATTGCTTTTGCAACTTCAAAACCAAGAGCAGTTGTTTTTTCACTTTTTAAAATAGGTTCTTTATTAATAGTTTTAGCAGTTTCTGCTTTATCAATTTTTACACCTGTAAAAATAGGATTTATTTTAGGTTCTTTTATTTCTATGTCATCCAGCCTGTTTAAGTAAGCCCGGTACATACCTATAACTTTTCTTGATTTTTGTTCTTCAGATATGTCACTTACAAAATCTATTTTATCAGTCATATTTTTTGCCTATTTTGATTTATTAAAATACTAATTTTATTATTTAAAAAACTCTCATCTGCATACTTTTTTGCCTCTTCTAAAACAAATATAGCTTTTGAAGGCTCATTTATTGAAAAAAGTGATTCAGCTTTATATAATAAAACCTCCGGATCTTTTTTCATATACAAAAATATATCAAACATTTTTATTGCGTTGGTGTATTCTTTCAGTTTATAAAAACAAATAGAAAGAGCATAAATTGAATCAATATCAAATGGTCTTTCTTTTAAAATTTCTACAAATTTGTTTTTAGCATGTTGATAAAAACCATTTTCAAAAAAATATTTAGCAGTACTGAAAGTTTCTAAAATATTTATCATCTTTGTTGTATGTCTGTAATTAATTTATTTTCATCTTTCATCGATTCAAACATTATGTCTACAAGCTGTTTTATCAATTGAAGCATAGGTTGAGTCAATAAAAGAGATTGTTGATTTTTCATTTCCATATCTTTTTCATAATTATCGAGCTCTTTTTTTAGCATTCTCAATTCTTTTTCTGTAAAAGTATATTTTTTATCTCCCTTTAGAACTCCTAGTTTGTGAGCTGTATCAATTGCTTCTGAAAATTCCGCAGATGTTGTAAAATCTATAATATTATCTTCAATTGCTTTATCAAAAATAAGCTCTACTTCTCTTGTTAATTTCAAATTCTTTGAGTTTTCATTCATTTGAATTAAAAGTTTTCTAACACTTATATCTACCTGATCAATTTTATTGTCGCCAAGTTTTAAAAATTCATAAGCTAAGCTTACACCGTAAGTATTCATAAAAATAATCCTTATTTATTTTTTCGTGAATAATATTTTATAAAAAAATGATCTTAATTGAAACTATAAAAATTAATTTAATTAATAATTAGTTCTATATTTTAAAGAAAATTTACCCTGTTCCTCAGTCTGCTGCTGCTCAAGCTGCAGATAAAAGCCGCCCTTTATTGAAAGATCTATAATAATATTTGAACTTCCCTGTTCTTGGCCTTGTGAGAAAGAAACTACAACCCCTCGAGTAATATAACTTCCAAATTCTAAGCCCACTTGATTTGACCCCATTGGGTCAGTCGTTGTCGGCTGAACAACAGTATATTTATTTGTTCCAAGCGAATTAGGTTCGCTTTCATTTAATGCTGTTTCGCTTAACTTTTGATTCATCATGTTTACTAAATTTACAGTTTGATCAGGTGATAATTGAGGAACATTTTTTCCAAATAGAAGAATTGATAATATTGAACTAGCAGGCAAAGGAGGCTTTGAATATAAAAGCAGTTTTGGAGAATCTAAACTTCCGGATATTTCTATATTGATCTCTACGTTCTGCATATTAGTTGTAGCTCTCAAATTAATATCAGGGTTAGCATTCGGCACTCCGGTAAATATTACATGACCATCCGTCAAATTAAAAGATCTGATTGCTATAGCATAACTTCCTTTTATTAATTTTAATTCACCAAGTGTTTGAACATTCATGTATGTTCCATAAATTTTAAATGATCCCTGCCATGTTGAATCAAGGCCGCCGCCACTAATTGAAATTGGGTTAGTTGCATCTACATTCAAATCCAGTTCTAACGGATAAATTGATGGTTTTAATTTTACAGGTTTAATTAAATTTTGATTTGTTATTGTTACAAATTGCGGATTTAAATTTGGTATATTAGCAGGTAGTTTTTCAGGAATAGATAATAGCAACTCATCTACTTTTACATTTCCGGATGCCCTAGCTTTATTTTTATTTCCCAAAATTTGTATATCACAAGTTGCTTTTGCATTAATGTTTTGTGTGTTTATACATAAAAGATTTGTAAGTTTAGTATTAAATAAATAAGGATAATTTTTATTTTCAGAGAGTGAAATTTTACCATTAGCACTAAAATTTGATTTGTTTTTATCATATCCGGATAGAGTTTGTAAAATAATCTCATCATCTTCAAGATTTATGATTGCAGAAATATCTTTTAAATAAGTTCCCAAATAAAAATTTTCATAAATTGCATTTGTTATATCACAAAATCCTTTCAGATCAGGATCAGTTAAAGTTCTTTTAAGATGCATACTCATTTTTATATCGCCCTCCATC
>MGLU01000041.1:6282-8447 GCA_001796155.1 Chlamydiae bacterium RIFCSPHIGHO2_12_FULL_27_8
AAAATCTAAAATATCTTCAATTCTTCCATTATAATCTATATCTCCGGAAATATCTTTTTCTCTATTGAAGGTAAATTTGAAGGGCAAAAATGTAACTTCAAATGGTATTTTTACATTACATTTAAACTTTTGGTCTTCTAAAAGTTTAATGTCAGAAGTTAATTGTAAATAATTTCCTTCTACAGTTCCTTTAATCGTTCCGGAGGCATTAACCGGGTGTGAATCAGCAAAACTTTTTACAATTACATCTTCAATATTTAAATTTAAAAGACTTTTAATAACTCCATTTTTTTCAAAATCAAATTCAAAAGTAGTTTTTCCCTCAACGCTTAAATCAAAAGGATTTAATGATAAAAAATCTAAAGGAAAATGATCTGCTTTTACTATAATTTTAGAATGATCTTTATTTATTTTGATATTTGCATCAAGAGAAGATTCATTCATTTTTATTAAAAAATTTTCAATATTTAAATTTTCTTTATTAAAACTTATAAAAATTGATTTTTCAGTGGAGTATTTTTTTAAAAATGCTTCTCCTGTTATCGCAGTGATATTAATCTGATTTAACTTATCTTTTATTGAAAAGTTTCCATTTATATTAATTTCAAAAGGTTTTTTTGAAGATGCCTTTGCTGATAAATGAAACGGATAAAAATTATTTTCTCCATTAATATTAAAGTCAAAATTATCTAAAAAAAGATCATGAAATTTTACATTTGAGGAAATAACATTTAATTTTATATCTCTATTATTAAATAGGTCAAAAACTTCTAAATTGCATGTTAAATTTTTTCCAAAAAAATTGTTTATATGAAAGTCACTTGCTGAAAAAGAACATTTTATATATTGGGTTTTTTTATCATTAATAATTTTTTCATCAAAATCTGTTTTAATAGTTAATTGAGAATTAAAATCGTACTCAGGAAAAAAAGTTTTAATCTGACTTAAATCATTGAAATCACCAGTTAAGCTCCCAATTAAATTATTTTCCTTATTTAAGTTAAGTTTACCGTTAAACGTAGATGATGGGGCTGTCGCTTGAAGATTTGTAAAATCGTAAATATTATCTTTATAAAAAACATTTCCGCTTATTGTTAAAGGCTGATTAAATGCATAAAGTGAATTTTTGAATTTGCAGTTAAATGAATTTTTAGTATAGCTTCCTAAAAATTCACCTTTTACATCTTCTAATAAAAATTGATCTAAAATGATTTTTTTTATTACGTAATCGGCACTTAATTTATCATCTTCTAAATTTATTTTTGCCAGTAGAGATCCTTCAATATAGGTTTTAAAAATATTTAATTTTGTAAGCTCTTCAATATTTAAAATTAAATTTAAATTCTTAAGATTAAATTTTTTTGTAACAACAGAATCAAAAGTTGCTTCATATAATTCATTGCCCAAAATACCTTTAAAAAATTTTATATTTTGATTCTCTGCTATCGTGAAATCTAAAGAAACTACATGTTCAATATTTATAAGTTTTTTTACTTTTTCTGATGCTTTTTCATTTTTTACTAAAATTTTTCCATCCAAAATTCCGTCAATTTTCGAAATACTTTGATTTGAAGAAGAAAAAAACGCACTAAAACTATCTAATTTTCCATAAGCTTTAAAAGTGGTGTTCATTTCCAAATCAAAATCTACAATTTCTATAAACGGCTCTATAACTTTTAAAGACTCTAGATTAAGTTCGCCTAAAACATTTAAATACCTATCAATTTTTCTGCCCTTGACATCCAGTTTTATTTTAGAACTCTTATAGTCACTTCTGCTTATAACTATTTTACTCTCAATTTCCCTTCCATTCTTCTCAACTAAAATTTTCCCTTTCAGATCTAATTTTATATTTTCTTTTTCGTGTGCATAGTTATAGGCTTCGATATTAAGTTTATCAAAAACTATTTTAAATTTAGGAGAAAACCAGTTTACATCTTGTAATGAAACTGTTTTATTGTTTTGACTTTCTATATTTTCTACTAAAATATTTTTAGCTTCAAAAAGTCTAAAACTAAGCTCCTTTCTTAAAAGAGGCCAAAATTTCACTCTAAAATTTAAATTTTCTATATCTATTTTTTTATTTTCATATTGAATAGAAACATTTTGAAGTTTGTATTCAAATGGTAGCAGTCCGGTTAAACTTTTTATTTCAAGTTTTATAT
>MGLU01000041.1:8489-11024 GCA_001796155.1 Chlamydiae bacterium RIFCSPHIGHO2_12_FULL_27_8
TTTTACCGATATCTGTTTGAAACATAACTAAAGAAAAAGATACAAAAATAAAAAACAAAAGAAGAAAAGATAAAGTAATATAATAATAAATCGTATGATGAAGCTTTTTTTTCAAAATGTTTGTCCTATGTTTGCATAGATACGGTAATCTTCATCAATATTTTTTCTTTTGTTTAATGGAAATGCTATATCAAGTCTTAAAGGTCCAAAAAAAGAAAAATATCTAAAGCCTATTCCAAAGCTTTTTAACCATTTTTCATGAAAATCCGGTATTTTATTATTTGAAACATTTCCAATATCCATAAATGGAACAAAACCAAGTGTTCTTGTAACTCTTACTCTAGGCTCGAAACTAAAGTAGACACAAGATCTTCCGCCAAGAGGCTGATTATTATTATTCAATGGACTTACAGTTCTATATTTATAACCTCTTAAATCATCATCTGATCCTCCCAAAAATAGAAGGGGGAGAGGAAGTCTTAAAACATTTGGTCCCAAAATAGAGCCAAGCTGAGTCCTAGCAGCAAAAACAAACTTTTTATTTTTATCAAGCGGAATATATAAATCATAAATTAAAGTTTGTTTAAAAAATTTCACCTGATCATGCAATGTATTTACATATGGGCTTGCTCTATAAGTTATTGAATAACCATCTTTAGGATTTAAAATATCTAGATCAGTTGAGTATTTACCGTAAACAGGCAAGCTAATTAAGAAAAAATTACCATTATGAGAACTTGAGTTAACAAGCAAATAATCAAAACCAATTCCTAAAGAGCCATCAAATTTCTTAGAAAATCTCTTATCGATTCTATTTTTGTATGAGTAATCAAAAGCTAAATAAGAAACCGGTATATTTTCTCTTGAACCTTCAATTCTGAAAACAAGATCTTGATCTTGTTTAATAAAATCCAAAACTCTATATGTTGCAATACCGTCAAACATTCTTTGTGCCAAATATAAATCAATATTCATGGGATTTCCCATTGATTTAATATTTCTGTTTTCCCAGCCTAAATTTATACCGAATCCATCAACAGTAGCATAGCTTATTCCTGTAGTAAATTGTCTATGAAGAGCTTCTATAATATCAATATCTATACTTAAAGCATCTGAATCCTTATTTTTCTCAGGTCGGATTTTAACAGAGGAAAATAAGTTTGAGGCAAGTAGCTTGTTTTGAGTTTTTATTATTTCATTTTGATTATATTTTTCGTTTTCCTCAAAAGTTAATTTATTTCTTATAACTACAGGATTAATGTTTTTGAGACCTTGTATTTTTATATCTCCAATTTTATAAAAATGCCCAGGATTAATATTCCATTTAATAGATCCGTTTTTGAAAGATTTGTTGATTAAAACATCTCTTTTTTCTACTTTGGCATAGGGATATCCGCAAGTTGACAAGAGATAAATTATTAATTTTTGAGTATTAATAATATCTTCAGTATTAAGATCGCCGTCAATTTTTATAGGTAGTTTATTTTCAATGTCACAAATTTCTAATTTTTTATTTTCATCTAAGCTATTAAATAATTCAATTGAACTAATGACATACATAGGTCCTGTTGAAATAAATACAAAAACATCCAACTGATTATTTTTTTCTTCAATATCGATTGAGATACTTGCATCAAAGTATCCAAAAGCTTGAAGAGCTTGTATAAAAAGATCTTTATCTTTAGAAGCGATATATTTAAGTTCATTAATACTGTTCACTTTAATATTTGTTGTAAGTGTTGAGATGCTTTTAATAAAAAATAGGGCTTTTTTATTATTTAGTCCTGAAAACTCAACTTGAAAATCTAAACTAAAATAAAAAACCGGCAGCACTAATAATATAAAAAATTTTTTTTTTAAATTATGCATTAATAAATATATATATATATTCTTTCTTAATTTGCATTGTGCTAAATTATAAAATCTACGTCAATATTATTTTATAGATGTTCTTTGATTTCTAAATCTTTTATAGGTCTCACTTCTAAATTTGATTCTGAAATTAATAATTTTTTACCATTAACTTCGATTAGATATAACATTGTTTTTGGACTTAATGGTCTTTTTTCTAATATTTTTATATTTTTTGTAAGATTTATTTGATGCATTTTTACTTTAGAAAATCTTTTGAATAACCAAAATGTTATGAAAATTAATGCAATAAGAGCAAAAAGCATGAAAAGCATTTTAAAAAAAGCACCCTTAAATTCCGGAGCTTTTAATGCCTCTTGATCTGCCTCTTGAGAAATAATAGTTTGATTTTGATAATCAATATTTTCTTCAGATCTTAAATTAGAAAAATTTGAAAATAATAAAAATATTAAAATAAAAAATCTTTTCATCTTAAAAACCTTTTACTTTAATATAAAATTAATAGAAATTAAATAAAATAGAAAAAACCCAAAGAATTTTCTTTGGGTTCTGTAATTTAAGAATTACTATAAAATTTCTAATTCATCAGTGTCCACAGTTACATTTGATTTGGAAAAATGTGAAGATGCTTTTTCCAATATACCAAAATTTTCTACAGCCACT
>MGLU01000041.1:11042-12003 GCA_001796155.1 Chlamydiae bacterium RIFCSPHIGHO2_12_FULL_27_8
TAGCAACAACAAATGGATGTTGTTTTACATAGCCGGCAACTTTTGATAATGTATCTTTAGTAGCTGTTTTAAATCTTGCAATTCTGCTTTCTGCAGGTTTTAAAGCTGCTGTAGCTGTAGCTACTTCTGCTTTAGCAGCCGGAGCTGCAGATGCCGTAGCTACTTCTGCTTTTGGAACAGGAGCAACTTCTGCTTTTGGAACAGGAGCAACTTCTGCTTTTGGAGCTGAGTCAATTCCTTCTGTTTTTGTTGGAACAGTAACATCTCCCCAGAAATAATTTGTTCCCATAATAACTAAATCTAGTAAACCAGCTACTAATACTGGTAATAGTGTTAAACAAGCAATTATTTTTACAGCAGTTTTCCAAATAGGATCCTGACTATAACTAGGGATTAAAGCTTTTACTGAAGGAAAATTTCCTTCACATTTTGCTTTTGTCTGATCTACAGGTGCTGGAGAAGCTGTTGTTATTGTTGTTGTTCCTTGAACTGTCATATTTTTACCTCTTTTTTTTAAATTAAAAAAATTTGTAGCAAATTAATACTTTTTTTTTACTTTTTCCTCAAGATTTTTTTTAAAAATCTTTAAAATATCTTTATTTTTCTAAAGATTTGCTATCTATAGCAATTCCCATTGCATGCAAACCATTATCAACATAAATTACTTCTCCGGTTATTGCTGAAGAAAGATTTGATAATAAAAATGCAGCAGTATTTGCTATCTCTTCAGAAAAAATCTCCTTATCTTTTAATGGTGAATTGACTTTGGAATAATTAATCATTTCATCAATCATACCAACTGCTTTCGCTGCACGGCTTTTAAAAGGACCTGCTGAAATTGCATTAACTCTCATTTTATATTTTCTACCTGCTTCGTATGATAGCATTTTAACATCGCTTTCAAGTGCAGCTTTTGCAGAACTCATACCACCACCATATTTTGGTACTGCTCTTTGTGATG
>MGLU01000042.1:0-2797 GCA_001796155.1 Chlamydiae bacterium RIFCSPHIGHO2_12_FULL_27_8
TATTGAACTTTTAAAAGACAAAAATTTTACATATATTGAAGAATCTCAAAATTTCAATGTTAAAGATAAACTTTTATTATTTTCTAAAAAAATTAAAGATGAAAATCTCTTTAAAGATATTTTTTTTAAAAATGCCCTATCCCCTCCAAATGAAATATTAAAGGCATTTTTGAATAATAATTTATATGAAAATGAAAATAATCTTTTTATTAGTTTTTGTATCGAACGAAAATACTAATTATCACAAATTAAATATAAAAAAAAATTTTAATAAAATTTTTAATTAGAAAGATTTGCAATTATATAGATAATTTCATTAATATTTTATATAGAGGGTGAGAAAACTTCCCTATTAAAATTTTAGGTTAATAATGAGAAAAGCTTTTAAAGGGCTTAAAAATATTTTTCTGGTTTTATTAATAATTTCTTCTTCTCTTTCATATGCAGATGTGCCGTCTGAAGAAGTTACAATAAATTATCAAAATGTTGCTTTAGTTGAATACATTAAATTTGTATCTAAAATTACAGGATATAATTTTGTATATAATCCTGATGATTTAAATTTTACGGTTACAATCCTTTCAAATGACCCTACTACAAAACAAAATGTTATGTCGACACTTATTCAAATACTGAGGATCAACAATTTATATTTAATTGAAAATGGCAACAATTTAATAATTTCAAAAAATCAGAATGCAAAAGAAATTGGAACTGTAGTTGTAGAAGACGATCAAAGTGATGATCCAATAATTACAAGAATTTTTTCTCTTCAAAACATTAAAGTTGAAACTATTACATCTATTTTAAGACCTATGCTTTCAAATGATGCTCTAATTGAAGCTTCAATGGAAACAAAACAGCTGATAGTTACAGACACAAAAACAAGTATAGACAAGGTATCGACTTTGATAGAAGCTTTAGATACCGGAAGCCTGCCGATTGATTATGCAGTATATCAGGTAGTAGATACTCCTATAGATCAGCTTATTCAGTCAACAGAGCAGATAATAAGACCTTTGACAATGGGCAATCAATTTTATTTGATTCCTCATAAAAGTACAGGAATTATTTATATTGTTTCTACACCGGGTCTTACAAAAAAGGCATTAAGTCTTTTAAAAGAAATTGATACTGCTCCAAAGAAAGAAATGCCTGTAACGGAAAAGGGTCAAGCATATTTTTTATATAAACTTAAAAATGTTTCCGGCGAAATTATTGAAGAAGATTTTGATGCACTTAGTGAAAAATTAAAATCTTCGGATGTGGTTGATCAAAAACTTTTAAATGTTATTGAAAACGCAAAATGGATAAAAGAGACAAATTCAATATTATTAACCGGTGATCAACAGTCGGTTGACGAAGCAAAAGCTCTTATAGATCACTATGACATACTTAGGGAAGATATTAAAATTAAGGGTAAATTTTTAATGTTTTCTCCAAAATATGTATCTTTATCTGATATTGAAAAATCATTAAATGACATTGCAAACAATTTACAGAAATCCGGACTTGTAGACAAAAATTTAATAGAGTCTATAAAAACATTAAAAGTTGTAAAATCCACAAATTCTCTAGTATTTACAGGAAGTCATGAAACGCTTGAAAAAATAAATGGTCTATTAATATCTATTGATAATCCGCAAGCTGCACAAGCTATACAAAAAGTTGGAAAAACAAATTTTTATGTATATAAAATACAAAATTCAAAACCGCAGTCATTGATGATATCATTGCGATCTTTAGCGGATGATTTAGCAAAAATGGACTCATCAAATGTTGATTTTATTACTACATTAAAATCTATGAAATATGTAAAAGATACAAATTCATTAGTTTTTACAGGATCGCAAGAATCTCTTGAAAAGCTTCAAAGCTTAATCGAAAAGTTTGATATTCCTATTACAAAAGATGATATGTCTACATATTTTATATATAAACCTAAATATTTATCTTCCGAAGAACTTGAAAGTGTTTTAAATAATTTTGCAGAGCAGATAAAAGTTACAGGTTTGGATAATGAAGCACTTTTTGAAGTAATTAATTCAATGAAGTATTCAGATAAAACATCTTCTTTTGTTTTTACAGGAGAGAGTTTAGCTATAGAAGAATTAAAAGGACTTTTGGATACTTTTGATGTACCTATTAAAGGTGGGGCCTCTACCGAGATTTCAGGACTGGACGATCTTGGATTTTTGGTTTATAAACTACAGTACCATAAAGGAAACGAGATTCAAGAGGCACTTCAGCAGATATCAAAAGAATTAAAAATTCAAGATAATAGTCAGGCATCAAAACTTTCACTGGTAAAAACAATTGATTCGATTCAATGGGTACAGCTTACAAACTCACTTCTTTTATCGGGAGATCCTCAAACTCTTGCAAAAATGAAAGAATTAATAGGTAGTTTGGATGTTCCGTTAAAACAGGTATTTATTGAAGTTTTAATAATCGAAACTACTCTTGTAAATGCATTATCATTTGGTCTTGATTGGGGTTCTAAAATGCAGTGGAAGAATAAAGCTGCAGGAGGAATCGGAAATTTTCAGGATGGGACTAATCCATTTCAAAATACTGTGAATGCGATATCAAATACAAATACACCTACAGGAGCTAACATACCTCTTTCTAGCGGTTTTGATTTAGGAATTATCGGAGATCTATTATTTCATAAGGGTAAATCCTTTTTATCTCTGGCATCTCTTTTACAAGCTCTGCAGACAGATGCAGAAACATCTGTTGTAATGACACCAAAAATTATTGCTCAAGATGGAAAAACTTCAAAAATATTTAGCGG
>MGLU01000042.1:2820-6232 GCA_001796155.1 Chlamydiae bacterium RIFCSPHIGHO2_12_FULL_27_8
CAGTAATAACAAACAATTCTCAAGCCGGAAGTTCTCTAGTTACAACAAACTTGGAATATAGAGATATTGGTGTAAGTTTAACAATAACACCAATTCTTGGAAATTCAGATAATATTACACTTACAATTGATTTGGAAAGTTCTCAAAGAGAGTCTCCCGGAACAACGACAGACAATTTAGGTCAGGTTGTAGGCATTACAACATCAAAAACAATAATGAATACATCTGTTCACATACCGAACAAACACTTTTTAGTTTTAAGCGGTATGGTTAAAGATACAAAATCTCGAAGCAAACAAGGCATACCATGTCTTGGAGGCTTGCCATATATTGGTGCAGCATTTGCAAAAGATGTAAAAAATTCTGCAAAAGACAATGTTGTAATATTTATAAGACCGCATATTATAAATTCTTTTATGGATATGGAAAACATTACAAATATTCAAGAAGATTATTTTAGAGATAAAACAGGAACACCTACTTTAGAAAGAGATTATGAAGAAGCAACAGAAGAAATGAAAATTTATGATGAAGAGTAAATTTTTATATATAATAATATTATTATTTTCTTCATGTTATAGAGTTGAAGACAAGTTAGAACCAAATATTTCTTATAATCTTGATGAAAAATTTTTTCAAAGCCTTCAAAATCCTTCTACACCTTTAACAGATGAAGAAAAAAAAGAGGATTTTGCGAAAGAATTTATAATTGCAAAGAGATTTGCAAAAGAGATGGATCTTTATAGAGCGATTACAAATTTTAAAAGAGCAGAAATTTTAGCGGATTCTCAAAATTGTAGATTTTTAGAAATACAATATAACATTTTATTGTGCTACTTTCTTGCTAAAAAATATGAAGATGTAATTTTAACATTTGAAAAAAGCTCACTTGAAAATGTTGATAAATCCTTTTATGCATTTGAAGATCTTTTAATAATTTTATATGAAAGTTATAGAGAATTAAAAAATGAAGAGAAAACAGCTAAAATTCTAGAAATCCTTCAGGAAAATTTTCCTGACATGGAAAAAAACATTGTATTATCAACAGCTCTTTTAGAAGGTGATCTTTATAAGATTAAAAACATTGCGGATGAAAAAAAAGATCAAACTTTGAATGTAATGCTAAAAGATTATCAAAAAACAAAAAAATCTATTAAAACAGCACAGCTTTTAAATATCATTCCCGGTGCAGGTTATTTATATATCGGGCAAAAAAAATCTGCTTTTACAGCATTTACTTTAAACTCTCTTTTTATATATGCAGCATATGAGTGTTTTGCCAGAGGCTGGAAAGCTGCCGGAATCATTACGCTTAGCTTTGAAGCAGGTTGGTATTTTGGCGGTATTTACGGTGCCGGAGAAGAAGCTAAATTCTATAATGAAAGAATTTATGAAAACTATAACTCTCAAAAAATGCAGAAAGATAAACAGTTTCCGGTATTTATGTTAAAATATGGCTTCTAAATTAAAATTTTTATTTTTATTTTTACTAATTCCTTTTTTTTTATTTTCCAAACATTTATATGAAGAGCCGTTTGGCAAAGACAGCGATTTAATTATAAAAAATTCAAAAAAAAGTGAAAATAAAAACAATATTTTGATTAATACTTTTAACAAAGTTATTGTATTTCATCAAAAGGTGCTCTCTCCTGTCGATGGGCCCAGATCTCACTTTAGACCTACAAGCTCGAGATACATGCAGCTAGCAATGCAGAGATACGGTTTTTTCAAGGGTTATCTAATGGGCTGCGATAGGCTGCTTAGAGAAAATAAAGATCCTTGGGTATACAAAATTATAGTGATAGATAATTTTGAATATAAATATGATCCGGCTTTTGAAAACAAAAATATTATTCAATAAGTTCCTTAGCTTTAGTAAATGCACTTTTAGTAGAAAAAAAAGGTTTATCTTCCGAAGTTAGAAAAATCTTATCTTTTCCAAGAGCTTTTATAATTTTTGTTCTTTCAAAAATTTCATTTACCTCATCTGTCACACCGCAAATCAAAAGATGTCTCTCTGTTTTTTTTAAAAGATCATGAAGTTTTAAAATTGCAAGGCACATGGAAGCGTCAAGATAATAAACATTTTTAAGTCTTAAAATCACAACTTTCAGTGCATCATCTTTCATTATTTTTTGAATAGTATTTTGAACTAAATCAACAGATGCAAAAAATAGATCCCCGGCTACTCCGATAATTCTAATTTTTTTATGATCTTTAGTGGTTGGAATTACTACTATTTTATTTTGTTCTGTAAAACTATACTCCACCATATGAGGGACAGAAGCCTTTTGAAGATAAAACAATATAGAAGTTACAATACCTATAAAAAACGCTATATCCAGCCTTAAAAACAAAGTAGCTCCCATTGTAAATAAAAACACAAAGCTATCGCTTTTTGAAGCTCTAAATATCAATTTCAAATGTCTGGCTTCAACAACTGTAAAAGTTGTATAAATTAGAATGGATGCAAGACATGCAAGTGGAATCAGCTTGATAAAAGGATAAAAAAACAAAAGCAGAATAATTACAAAAAAACCGCTGAAAAAAGATGCAAATCTTGTTTTAGCATTGTTTTGATAGTTTATTGAAGTTCTGGAAACAGAAGCTGATATAGGCATTGTAGAAAAGAAAAAAGAAGAAATAAAATTTGCTATTCCGACTCCGAATATTTCCTGATTATTTCTAATTTTTTGGCCTGATCTTGCAGCTATGCCTTTTGAAATGGAGCTTACTTCTAAAATTGAAAGAAGTGCTACAGCCAAAGATGGAAAAAATAAAATTTTGAAATATTTAAAACTAATAAAAGGAAGGACCATTTTGAGATCTAATCTTTCCAAATATAGATAATCTTTTATAACAGAAATTTTATAATCTGCTTTATTCAAAAAAAATACAATTATAGAAAAAAGAGTAATCATTACAAAAGAAGAAGGAATTTTTTTGAATTTTATCTTTAAATAAATCAGAGTTATTAAAGATAAAATACCAATAAATAGAGTAGCTAAATTGAGATGGAGAAAGTTTTTATATAAAATAAACACTTTTGAAATAGTCGTATCTGAAAATCCTTTTGCTTCTATGCCTAAAAAATAAAAAAGCTGAGTAGCAATAATTGTTATTCCCACTCCAACAAAATAACCCAAAACTACAGTTCTTGATACAAATTGCAGAAGATTGCCTAAATTTAAAAAACAAAAAACAAGCTGAAAAATACCCACTAAAAAAACTATCTGCATTAAAATCTGCAAAGTTACTACAACTTTTTCAGAAGAAGAAATATTTGGAAAATATATATTTAAAACATTGTAAATAATTATCTGTAATAAAATAGCTACACCGGTAGAAGGTCCCGCTACCATATGTTTGGAAGATCCAAATAGTGATACAAATATAGATCCAAATATTGCAG
>MGLU01000043.1 GCA_001796155.1 Chlamydiae bacterium RIFCSPHIGHO2_12_FULL_27_8
ATCTGTTGAGGTACATATTAAAGATTGATCAATCCAGCCACCTTTTAAACCAAAATGCGGTGCGAATGTCAATTCTTTGCCACTGTAAAATGGTCTTGAGAATTCTAAATCTAAAATGTTAAAATCCAAACCCCATTTTGCTTTGACTTCTCTAATTGTAGGAGTATTTGGAGTTACACGTAAACTCCACAAATCTTTTAATAATTCTGCAGTTAAAGTACCTACGGTTGCAGTATTTGTCATACTTGTATTGACTCTTGTATATTGAAGGAATGAACTCCAATCATCGTAGCCAAAGTTATATCCAAGACCCACTTTAAATGCTGGTTTCCAATCAAATTTAAAATCATAAAATTGACCGATATATGGACTAGTTGCGTTTTCAGTGGATGTTAATGTTCCAAATAACTGATAAGCATATTCCATTTGTTCTTGCATTACTTGCCACCAAAGAAAAGTACCTGTAACATAAAAGTCCCATGATCCGCAAACGTTAATGCGAGCCGGATGACTATATGCACTCATTGTCGGTGCAGCTGGTTGATCACAGCATACTGGTGGTGGTGGAGGTTCACATTTTGTTGGACAAGAGCTATCATAATCTTGATGCTCCGCAAATACACAAGTGATAGCGAATAAAGCTACTATCATTAGTGACAATTTTTTCATATTTTCATCTCCGTATTTTTTATAAATTTTTCCTTTTTGGAAAATCTTAATTACCATCTTAGAAAATTTTGTATATTTTTTACAAATTTTTTTATTTTTATTTTTGTTTTTATTTAAAAATCCTTTCCAAAGTTATTACAGAAGAGGATTTTATATTTTAATTTTTATATTCTTTTTTGTGTTTTATTTAAACTTTTTTTTTCTAAATTGGAAATCCGGTCGTAATGAAGGTGTTAATCCACTCTTCTTTAAGCTCCAAAAATCTATAATTTTAGCTTTAGGAGGCAGCACTAGTTTATTTGTTTTTAGACTAGAACATATTTTTTTTTCAAATATTTCACTACTTAAGTAGTAGATCATTATTTTTATATTTTCAAATTTTTATCTAAGAGCCTAACAAAAAACTGAAACTTTTTTCTTCCTTAATCTGTGATATAATATATTGGTTTGGTTAAAGCAATATTTTTTTAATTTTTTTGAAAAAATATTAAATCCATCTTCTAATTACAATGCTTTTTTCATTGTAAAAATTGTCTGTAAATCTTTTTTCTTTTGAAATTTCTAAAAGTCTTTTTTTGATTTTTGTTTTTACTACACCAAATTTTTCTCTGCTTTCAATTGTATACTTTTTGTCAAAAATAATAATGACGTGTCCTTTATATATAACAAGATCTAAGGGATTTAATGTTTTTATTATTTCATCTATATTTTTATTTTCTACTTTTATTATTTGACCAAAATTTATTAATTCAGAGGTGTTTCTTGGTGTATAACCATTTGTTGCCTCATATAAGAGACCGGAACAATCTACCCCTTTTAATATCCGGGAATTTTGATTTGAAATATTTTGAGATGGATAAAATTTTAATATCTTATTTATACCTTTGTAAAAATTTCCTCCCCAAATATATTTACTTCCCATAGCTGAAATAAAATAAGATATAATTCTTTTCTTGTTTAAAATTGGTTTTGGTTTAAAAAATTTGAATTTTTTTATTTCTTTCGTAAATCTTTTATCAATATATAAATTATCACCTTTGTAAAAAGTTGATTTAATTTTTAAAATATTTTGATTTTCAAAAATAATTTCAAAAATCATATTTTTTAATGCAATAAATTCAAGATTTCTAATATGACCCCTATCACAAGTTTTTAATTTTCCACTTTTATTAAAAACAGAATCAAAATCTTCTATATTTAAAACCGGTGCAGGACAAATAACCCTTATAAATTTTTTTTCCATAATTTTTTTAATTTGATCAAAATACAATTCTAATTTATTTATTGATTTATAGGTAAGATATGAAAATTTTTTTTGTTCTATTCTTTTTTGTGAATTTTGCTTTTGCAGATTCTGTATTGTTATTCAATGATTCACCATTTGAGCTAATAGCTGAAGTTTATTCGGCAAGTGGAAAACTTCTTGGTAAAGAAAGTTTTCAGCCGGGACAGCAAGATTCCTGGTCAACTGATATGTTAACTACAGATCTAGATGTAAACTATAATGCAAATGAATCGTATACCCCATTTACTGTAATTTGGAGATGCTCTTACGAAGGATTCTATTCTATGTGTACAACCATCGGATCAGGAGCTGCCGTTTCGGCAAATGGTTGTCCGGGACCTAGATATTGCCAGAAAAAACCTGAAGACAAAGATAAATCAAATACTTCATGTAATGATTGTAAAAAATTAAAATAAGAGAACATGATTTAATGTAATATCATGCGGATCAGAGGGTACTATGTCTACAAATTGTTCTAAGTACCCTATTCCTATTGTTGTAGCTTTGGAATCTTTCAATAAGCGATCATAGAAACCTTTTCCATAACCTAAACGGTTATTGTTTTTATCAAAAACTAGACCGGGAACTAGTATGCAATCAATTTTTTCTAATGAAAATTCTTCGCAAAAAATAGGATTGGGTTCTAAAATGTCAAATTCTCCTTTCATTAAATCTTTTTGCAAATTATTGATTTTATATATTTTTAATGAATTATCTACTACTTTAGGAAGTAATAATTTGCCTGATAAAGACAGTTTTTTATTTAAAAAATAAAGGTTTATCTCACTTTTTTTCGATGAAAAAGATAAAAAATTTTTAAAATTGTATTTTGATATTTTTAACAGCTGTTTCTCTGCCCTTATTTTCCTGTTGATAGGTAAGCTTTGTCTGATTTTAATAAATTTTTTTCTTAAATCATTTTTTAATTCTGTCATTCAATAGGCTTCCCATCTTTATATTTAACTTTTTTTAAAAATCTGCCGTCGCTGTCATATAGCGATGCCACACCTTCTCCATTAGAAACAGACGATATTAACTCCTTTTTATCTATTTGATAATAAGATCCATTAATAAGAAGATCGTTTTCATATTCCTCAATAAACATTACAGATCCATTTTTATACCAAGCAAAATGTTCTCCATTTTTTTTGCTTAGAGAATATTCTTTTTGGCTCTCTAATGAACCACTTTTATACCAAGTCTTAACAAGTCCATGAATGGAATCATTATCCCAGCTAATTAATAGTTTAGGCTTTTTCTCTTTTGTTCTTGTCTCCTTAAAATTATAATAAATTATTTCTTCTCCATTCTTTTTATCATTTTGAATCACATATTCACTAATCAATTCATCTTCTTCAAAATTTTTAACCTTTCCATTAACTTTACCATTTTTATATTCAATAAGTTGTGTGATTTTATTGTCTTTAAAAATAGCCTTCAACCCTTCAGAGTTTTTAACCTGAGATACTTTCAATCTGTTTTTTTTAAAATATTGACCTGATATTAAATTATCCCTCTCATATTCTTCTAAAAAAGCGATATTGTCTTTTGAATAATATCCAATAGAGGCACCATGTTTTTTGCCGTCTAAATAATTTGTCTTTTCTAAAACTTCACCCTTTTCCGAAAATTTTATAACTTCCCCATTTAACTCATTGCTTTTATAAGGGACTATTGTTTTCAAAACTTTGTTTGGATAAAAATATTTAGTCTCATTTTCTAAACTGCCATTGGAATAATTGAAAATAATTAAAAGGTTTTGATTTTCAGCATATACTTTTGATTGGCCATTAAATACCCAGTCTGTCTGATTTGAAAAATCAGCACTTCCGGATAAAACAATAGATTCAATTTTCATATTTCCATTTGGAAAATATTCAAAATATTTTCCAAATGCTCTTCCGTCTTTAATTTCTAAATATTTGTAAATATTTCCATTTTGATGATAAGAAGTAAGTTTTGAAAAAATATTTATGCTTTTAACTTTTTTATAAATTCTTAAAACTTTTTCATACGGCTGATTTGAATTAAAATCAGTTTCTGCAAATTTTTTAAGTTTGTCCTCAGAATTTATAGTTTCATTAAAACCATTTCTATCAACTAATTGAATGCAAACTAATTCATCCTTAACACTTTTGTTGGAGCAGGAAAATAATAAAAAAATAATAAGTAAAAATTTATTCTTCATCTTTTTTGTAAAATTCCCTTTTTAATATGTTCATGTTTAATGTAAAAATTTCTTTTTTATCTTTTTTTAAAGAGAAATTTTTAAAGATCAATTGAGGTGAGTTTTCTAAAATTTTAAAATCATTTATTTCTTTTTCTTCAACAATAGATAATATTTTTTCTACATCTCTTTCATCTACTTCAACCGGATTCATTTGATTTAATATAGACTCAGTAATTAGTTTTGTTGAAGTTAAATTCTCTTCAAAGAATTTTAATTTATTTTTGTCTGAAATTAAAAAATTCTCTCTATCTCTGATACCAAGAGTGTTTTTAAAAAATATATGTTTAGTGATTTTTGAAATAAAGTCATATTCATTTTTTAAAAAAAAATAATTTTCTAAATTTTCTTCTATAAAATTTTTATTAAAATTTACTTTTTTGTTTATAAACTGAGCTACATTTTTTCTTTTATTTACACTGGTTTTTGATAGCACTGTTAAATATTCCAGCTTTTTTTTTGTCATGTTGATTTTTAGATTTTTAGTAAATGTAAATCCCAAAATTATTAAAAAAATAAATAGGGGAAATAATATCATTGGTATTATAAAATTTTTTTCTAAAATTTTTTTCTGTAAATCATTCATATTTTTTCTCTAAATAAAATGAAGTTTTATAAATATTGTAATCAACTTCCCATCTAACCTCTCTTAATGTATCTACTTTTGGATCGTTTAAAAGACGATTATGAAAATCCCTAGCCTGTTGTGAATTTTCAAGTTTAAACTGCATCGTGACTTTAACTAAGTAGGGGTCTGTTTTTGAGTTAGATAGCGGAAAACTTTCCAAATCATATTCAAAATTCAATATCTCTGCATTTTTTAAATTCTCGTGATTGTTTAACCAAGATAATATTTCAGAAACACTATATGTATCCAAAATATACGGAAAATTTTTATTGCTAGCTTTCAACTTTTTTTCAAAATTTTCTATTCTATCATATAAATGAGCATTATGATTAGATTTAATATTTAAATTTTCCTGTTCCGCTTTTTCTAACTTATTCAGTTCAGATAAAAGCAAAAACTCTTTATTTTTAAGAGCTCTATTTGAAAAATAAAAAAAAGTAAAAATTATTGTTAATGACAAAATAAAATAACCAAACAATTTATAGGATAAATTTTTTAATTCTTTTTTTGATGTAAATTCATCTTTTCTAAATTCTATAGAAGAACTATCTCTCACTCTAGCATCTAATGCTAAACCGATTGCAAGAGCAAAAACTTTGATGCTGCTGTGCTGATTATCTAAAAAATTATTAATTATCTGCCTGTCTAAATATTTAGAAAAGTGATCGTTGAAAGAAATAAAATTTATATCCCCGGTAAACAATATTCGTTTGTTTAATGAACTATCTAAAAAATTTACAATACTAAAAATTTCAATTTCTAATGATTTATAATCCGTTGATTTAGACAGATCAATTTTTATTTGATATGATTTTTCAATAAAAAAATCTTTGAATAAAACAATGACAACTTTAGTTTTTGAAAAGTTAATTATTATACCTTCTTTAAAATTTTCATCATAAAATTTTGCAAATCTAATTAATGCAATTGGAGCATATGTAATATGATCCGGATCTAAACCAAGATGATTATCTCTTTTGATGCGTTTAGTTAAAACTTCTTTTGTAGTAATAAAATGCGCTGCAATGTTTTTGTCTTTGTTATAAGTGGAACAAAAATGCATTGATTTTGTATTTAATGAAAGACTATTTTTGCATTGAAATTCTAAAGCTTTTTTAATAAAAATTTTTTTTAAGTTAAATGGTATAATCTTTAGTATCACTTCAGAAGAGTCCAGCCCGGCAGAAATAATTGATTTTGTTAAATCAATGTCAAGCCGCTTTACCGCGTTTAAGCTTGTTAATTCAAAACTTTTATAATACTT
>MGLU01000044.1:0-147 GCA_001796155.1 Chlamydiae bacterium RIFCSPHIGHO2_12_FULL_27_8
TTTTAGATAAACATGTGAATCAAGTTGTTAAAAGCATTTTTAATGTTTACTCATCTACTCAAAAACCAAAAGATTTTTATGTTTGTGTAAGATATAGAGACAAATTTTTTTATATTAGAGATAATGATTTAGATTCTAAAAGAACTT
>MGLU01000044.1:160-4386 GCA_001796155.1 Chlamydiae bacterium RIFCSPHIGHO2_12_FULL_27_8
AGAGCTCTATAATCTTCAATCCGGAGCAAGAAAAGAAAGAGGGCCTATTTTAACTTTACCTATAGGAGTTGGATAATGAAATCTTTAGATTTATTTACTATTTTTTTTGCATCTGCAGCTTATTTTGTATTATACCTTCTTTGGTATAGTAAATTTTTATTCAAAAAATTTTATCATGTTAAAAATGAAAAAATTTTATATAAAAAACGAGATATTTATTATAATGCCTTTATCTTTATCTCTATTTTAATAATGGCTTATACAATTGCTTCTTTTGAAATTATTTTAAATGTTACAAACTTTAAAGATGGAATAACTTTAGGATTTTTGTTTTGGATTGCTATTATCGCTCCTCAAACTTTAATCAATTCATATAAAAATAAAAAACCCTTAAAATTGTTTTTTTTAGATAATGCTCTATATTTAATTGGAAGCTTAATGATTTGTATAGTTTTAGCAGGTTAGTTTGTATTGATTTTAATTTCTGCAACAATTGGCAAATGATCTGATGCAGTCGATGCATCAAAAAAAACATACCCTGAAATTATTCTCGCTTTGTTTCCGGCAAAAATATAATCAATTTTTTCATTTGGAGCTATTGATGGGTATGTAAAATATTTAGATTTATTTTTTAAATATAATTTAGCTTTAACCGCTTCAGTAAATCCTATATTTTTTAAAACATGTAAAGTCTTTTCATTTTTGTTTTCAAAATCATCCCTTTTCACAAACCGGGGAATATTATAATAATTTAGGTTTCTATTTATATCAGAATTGAAATCTCCACCAAAAATCAATGGAAATTTTGATTTTTCAATCCAAAGATATTTTATATCTAAAATTTCTTTTTCTCTTTGAAGAGAAGACCATTTTGGTAAATGAACATTTATTATATTTATTTTAGTATTGAAAAAATTAATTAAAATATTTTGTGCCCCGTGCGGATCATATAACCATTTTAAAAAAAAGGGGATATTCTTAAAATGATCAAAAATAATCGTTTCATTTTTTTCTATAGGAACTTTTGAAAGTATGGCTAGTCCTTTAAAAATATTTCCGTAAAACTCACTATTTTTAAAAAAAACTTTTTTTCTAAAGGTTGGAGCAAAAGCAACGTATTCATAATTTAAAGAGTTAGCTAAAAATATTGCCTGATTAATATTATGTCCTTTTTGTGAGTCAAAATCCACTTCTTGAAGAAGCACAATATCGGCATCAATTTTTTTTAAAATTTTTGAAATTTTATTAAGTCTGTCTATGTAATTATTTTTTTCGGTATGACTAGTATTTGCATCAAATCCTAAAGCTAAATTTATATTATAAGAAACAACTTTAATTTCATTTTTTTCAATTAAATTTGTATAAGTATTTTCAAGTTTTATAATTTTTGAGTTTGCATTTTTTAATAATTCCGGTGAATCATTCCATCTTAAAAAAAATAAAAATAAAATGAATATTATAATAAATAAGGTAATTGAAAAAGAAAATAATGATTTAATAATCTTCATATAAGCACATCTATATATTTGTTTAAATCAATTTAAATAAAAAATCAATTCTAAATAAAATTAAGTTGCATTCATTTTATGTTTTATATACAAACAAAATTAAATATTAATTAATTAAAAAAATGAAAAAATCAAAAACTTATCTAATTATAACTTCTTCCGGCGGCGGTGGGCATTTGCAGGCAGCAAATGCAATCGAACAGGAAATCCTTTCTAGAGAACAAGATATTAAAATTATAAAAAAAGATTTTTTGATGGATTGGGTTGGATTTCCATTTGGCAATTTCTCAAGTTCAGCATGGAAGTTTGCACAAATATATCAATTTATTTATTTTCAAAAAATATTTGCAAAACTGCAGAGATATGCTGAAATAATATTTTCACCATTTGTTTTTATAAAACTTTTAAAATTATTATGTAAAGAAGAAATTTCATTTATTTATGATACACAATGTTTGACTACGCGAGCTATTGTACTAGCTATAAAAATATACAATACAAAAAAAAACAAAGATTTGAAAATACAAAAAATAATTACCGATCTGCCAATTAAAACTTCAAGTCATTTTTTTAGATCAATCAAAAAACTTAGCGATTAACAAAAAAAACTTTTAAATATTGTATCAACAACTCCTTATTTGGAAGATGAAAAAAATGATGCCGAATTTTGGCAAAAATTTTGCAGCCTTCCGTTAGAGAAAGTTTTATATGATTATCCTGTGAGGCAATCTTTTGTAAGAAAGACAAATATTTCTAAAAATAAAATTAAAATATCTACAAAAAGTTTAGAGGAAAGAGAAAATATTTTAAATTTAGCGAAAAAATCTAATTCATTTTTTAATGTTTTAGATAATAACATAGAATTTTTTATTAATGAAAAAAGCTTTGTTATTTCTGTTATTTTAGGATCTCAACCGGCATATAATGCTGCAATTTCATATGTAACAAATACAATCGAATTTATAAAAAAAAATAAAATAAAAAAACCGGTTGTTTTATTTGTATATTGCATGTTCGACAATTTTCAAATTAGAAAAAAATTCTCCCGAATAATAAATTTTGCTTTATCTGATATAAATAATTTACACATCATTCCAATGAGCTTTCAAAATGAGGAAACCATGGCTTCTCTTTATTTGAGAAGCAATTTGACAGTTACACGAAGCGGCGGACAAACTGCTATGGAATTAAAAACCATTTCTAAGGGAATCAATTTGATTCATTCTGAATTTAGAACTAAAAATTTAAAAAAAATTGAAGATAAATATCTATTAAATGGGATACCTGTATGGGAAGCCGGCAATGCATTATATATGCAGAAAATGATGAAAGCAAAACTAACTAATATAGATATTTTTAATAGTCACCTAAAAAACTATTTGTAAAAAGTAATATATCTTAAAAAGTTAGACCAGTCTTTTTCTATTATAAATGGTCTTAACTCTTCAGATGGTACATTTATTTCTTGAGCAAAGTCATCTAAATAGATTAATAGTTTATTTTTCAGATCATAAATGTCCATAGTTTGAGAAAAATCCTTTAAAAAATTTGTTCTTTTAAAATAATCATCAAAAATATTTAACATATGTGGTTTTAAATCTTCATTTTTAAATATATAACCTAGAAATTTGTAAGGATGTAAATATCTTACTTCATCACCAATTTTTCTAAGTCTTTTTTCATGATGCAGAAGAAGAGTTAGTTTTCCATGGATACCAAGAGATGTAATCAAATCGTGAATTTTTTTTTCATCTTCCAGGGTTCTTGGAAGTTCATTATATGTTTGATTAAAATCTTCTTTTTTGGGGATTTTAATTATGCCTGCTAAAATATTATTTTTGACAATATTTTTTATAAAAACAGTTTTGGAAAAATCATTTTTAATAGTTGTGTCAACCGGAATATCAAACATTTTTACCCCTTTTATTTTTTGTAGAATGTATCATTACATTACTGTATAATTTTTGAAAACTCAAAGGTTAAAAAAAAATTTAAAAAATGACAAGCTTTAAAATAGTTCTAAAGCCTATTTTTTTAATTTTGTATCTTTTGATAATATTAGAAGGTTCTTATCTTGCAACGGATGGGTTTAGACTTTATAAAATTCAAAATAGATTAACTCAAGAAGCTGTTTTAAATAATATTGAAGATCCCATTGAAAAAATTTTAAATCAAAAATTTAAATATTTTTCAAAAGGTTGTCAAACATATGTTTTTGAAAGTTTAGATAAAAATTATGTTTTGAAATTTATTAGATATAACAGATATGAAATACCTCTTTGGGTAAAATTTCAAAATTTTGATTTTGAATATAAAAATAGAAGAAATTTTTATAAGAAAAAGTTATTGGATACGTCACTTAATAGTTACAAAATAGCAATCGATGAGTTAAAAGATGAAACTCAAATAATTTATGTGCATTTACAAAAAACGGATAATTTAACAAAAGATTTTCAAATAATTGACAAACTTAATAGAGAATTTTTTATTGATTTGAATGATTTTGGATTTGTTATTCAGAAAAAAGCTGTTCCGCTTTATCAATTTTTAAAAGAAAATAAAAAAAATATTTTTCTTCTCAAAAATATTATGGATTCATATTTAGAAACAACTTCAAAAATTTATGATAAAAATATTATAAATGATGATTATAATTCATTAAAAAATGCAGGTGTTATTGATAATACTGTATACCATATAGATTTAGGAAGTTTTGTG
>MGLU01000044.1:4393-4535 GCA_001796155.1 Chlamydiae bacterium RIFCSPHIGHO2_12_FULL_27_8
AAAATTTGAATACAAAAAATGAATATTCTTATGAAATTAATAGATTTATGAATCATCTAAAAAAATGGACTTTAAAAAATATACCTGAAATTAGTTTTTATTTAGATCAACAAATAACCAAGAGAAAAAATGAAAAAAATTA
>MGLU01000044.1:4562-6138 GCA_001796155.1 Chlamydiae bacterium RIFCSPHIGHO2_12_FULL_27_8
GAGTGGATAAAATTTTTGATAAATTTACCTATTCTAAAATTTATAAAATTGAAAATGATCACACTTTTGATATTGATAAAATTTTTAATCAAAAACTTTTTTTAAAAAATAAGGGGAGACATCTTTATGTTTTTGAATCTGAAGATTCAAAGTTCGTTGTTAAATTTGTAAGATTTCATAGGTATGAGGAGTCATTTTATGAAACTTTTTTAAAAATTTCTCTATCTCAAAAAAATATTTTTTTGAATGAAATAAAAAAAGAAAAAAAAATTGCTTTTGATCAAACATTTGAAAGTTATCTTATTGCCAATAATTTATTAAAAAATGAAACAAGTACAATCTTTTTAAGTTTGAATAATGAATTCGATAGAAAAATATATCTTTACGATAAATTTAACCAAAAATATGAACTAAATTTGAAAAATACAGCATTTATAATTCAAAATAAAATATCTTTATTTTCAAAAAATTTAAAAAAAGTTAAAAAAGATGAAATAGCCGTAAAAAATATTCTGGATGCATTTTTTGACACAGTAAACTCGTTGTATCAAAAAAAGATATTTAATGATGACAGACATATTTTAAAAAATTTAGGTTTGGAGGGTGGAAAAGTTTACGAGATAGATATTGGCAGATTTAAATATAAAGAAGATCTATTAGATAAAAAAAACTATGAAAATGAACTCAATTACTACTCTGAATATTTAAAAAAATATTTAAAGGAAAATATTCCAAATGCTATCCCTTATTTTGAATTGAAAAAACAACAACTTATTAATAACAATTATGACAAATAAATATATAATATTTTTTATTTTTACGTTTTCCGCGATTTTAACGGTTTTTTCTTTGAGAAGAACAGATGGTTTTACAACATATTCCATAATGAAAAATAAAAATATAGATACAGATTATGATTTTGATTATTTAGTTGATCCTACATTAATAAATAATATTTTATCTCAGCCATTTTATTATCTCAATAGAGGCAGACAATGTTTTGTATTTGAAAGTCTAGATAAAAAATATGTTATAAAATTTTATGATAAAGAAAGATTTAATTTATTTTATTATTTTCCTAAATTGCCATTACCAAAATTATTAAATGATTATAGAAATAAACACTATTTTAGAAGAAAAAATAGATTAGGTTGTGATTTAATTAGTTTAAAACTTGCTTTCGAAAATTTAAAAGATGATGCGGCACTTGAGTATATTCATGTTAATAAAAGTAATAATTTTATTAATAAGCTGTTAATTTTCAATAAATGTAGAGAAAAATTTCTTGTAGATCTAAATGACTCAATTTTTGTAGTTCAAAAAAAATGTGAAATTTTTTTTAACATTTTTGAAGCATCAAATGATTTCAAAAGAAAAGAGCTAATAAAGGGTTTTATTGAGATGGCTGATAGAAGATGCAAAAAAAATATAATAGATGATGATATAGGTAAAAAAAGAAGAAATTGGGCTATTTTACAGGATCAAGTAGTAAATATAGATGTTGGCAGATGGTATTTTGATGAAAAATTGATTTATTACAATGTTTATGAAAAAGAGATGAAAAAAGCAACAAAAA
>MGLU01000044.1:6154-10521 GCA_001796155.1 Chlamydiae bacterium RIFCSPHIGHO2_12_FULL_27_8
AGCTGAATTTTCTTTCGATTTAGAAAATTTTTTAGAAGGTGAACTAAACAGATATTATTTAGAATATCGACAATCACATCCGAAAAGTCTCTAAAAACGTTATGTATTTTTTTTAGCCTAGTGTTTAACGTCATAAATATATAGGCTTTATTTTAATAATTGAATAATAAAGCTTGTGGTTAATTCCTTAATAATGTTTTTAGAATCAACGCCTTCAATTTCAGTACTTGAAGATGAATCGATTACACTCTCTGCTATTTTTAAAGAGGCTTCTTTTTTTAATTCTAAAGACATAGAATCATACCGGTTTATGAATTTAATAATTTTTTTGGTTATACTTGATATATCATTAAACTCTATGGTGCTATCAAATTCTAAAAGAAGCTGATTTGTAAAGAGAGATATTTCATCCTCTGAAATTTCATGATCAAAAATAAAATCCGGCACAAATTCATTTGGGTCATCAGGAACAATTAAATGAGCAAGAGAACTTGCTATGCTTTTAAAAATTGGATCAAAAATGGCATCCGGCAGAAATGGTGTATCTGTAATATCAATAAATAAATCAAAAACCTTTAAAATAGAATCGCGCCTTTCAACAGCACTTGAATTTGAAAAATCTGAAAAATAATTCATTATAAGAGTCATGATATCGGCAATATCATGCCATTGAAAACCATCTGCAAAGATATTTTTAAGATATTTTGAACATTCTTTATATTTTTTAAAAAAGTCAGTTGAAAAAATAGAAGAAATATATGGTATTTTGAAAGAGGATTTTTCAAATGTTTTTACTAACTCTACTTTTGTGTTTTCTTCATAAATATAATCCATAAATACCTTTTTTAAAAAAAAATTTTACAAAGAGTATTTTTAAAAAGATTTTTTTTCAAATAGTTTTTATCTTTAAATTCATATTTTTTTTTATTAATATAAAAAAAAAGATCAAAAATGAAAGCACAACTAATTTTATTTGTTAAAAAAATAATCTATAAAAGTGAAAAAAAACATAAGTTTTTATCAAAAACTATAAAAATATTGTATTGTTCTATTTATAACTTTTTTAAGAACAGATGTTTTTTAGTAGCTTCATCACTAACTTATTACAGTTTGATGGCTTTAGTCCCATTTATTGCATTAATATTTGCTGTTGGTAGAATCTTTCACTTTCAAAAAGTTTTTGAAAAGGATCTAGTCCAAAGATTTTCTGAACAAAAAGAATTAATTAATGAACTTATACAATTTGCAAATAATCTTTTAATGCAGTCAAAAGGTGGAATAATTGCATTAATTGGTGTTATATTTTTATTTACAAGCTTAATACAGCTTCTCTCTCATATCGAATCAACTTTCAATAATATTTGGAAGGTAAAGCGAAGAAAATTAAAACATTCTTTAAATGTATATATTTCATTCATTTTAATGCTTCCTATATTGATTTTAACATATAGCTTGATAAAAGTTTTTTTTATTGATGTATTTGTAGAAAAATATGTTATAGACAGCGTTAAGGAATGGGTTTTTTATATATTTTTGATTATTGCCCCATATGTTTTAATTTATGTCATTTTTTGTTTTGTATATCTTCTTATGCCAAATACTAGAGTGAAATTCAAATATGCATTTTATGGAGCCTTAATATCCGGAACTTTTTATCAGTTCCTTCAATATTTTTATATCTTATTTCAATCTAATTTCACTAAATTTAATGCCATATATGGAAGCTTTGCCGCTTTGCCTCTTTTTTTAATTTGGCTTCAATTAAGCTGGCTTATCTTTCTATTCGGAGCTGAACTTACATATTCATTTCAAAATTTAAAAGAGTGTAAATTCAAATGAGACTTTTAGTTTGGCTCAAAGCTTTAGTACTAGATTTATTTTTTGCTTTTTTTTGTATTTTTTTAAGTTTTTTTAAAAAATTTTCAAAAAATTTAAACGGATATAATAAAGATAATATACCCATACTTTTTATACATGGTTATATGCATCATTCTGTAGTTTTTTTATATATGATTAAAACAATTAAAAAAGCCGGTTATAACTCAATTTTTACAATCAATTTAAATAAACCTTTTTCTTCTATAGAAGTTTTTAGTCAAGAGATGAAAATTAAAGTCACTGAAATTAAAAAAAATACCAATTCTAATAAAATACATATTATCGCTCATTCAATGGGAGGTGTAGTAGCAGCATATTATGCTCTTTTTTTAGACAAAGAAGAGTCTATTGATAAATTAATTACTATTTGTTCTCCATTGAATGGAACATACGCAGCTTTTGCAGGTGCCGGTAAATGTGCTTATGAAATGAGAAAAAATTCAATTTTTATTAATAATTTAAATAAAAAAATTTTAGAAGATAATTCTATAAATTTTTATCATATTGCAACAAAAACTGATCAGCTGATCATTCCATATAAATCAGCATTAACAAATAAAAATTTAAAAAAAGAATTTATTTTTGATGGTATTGGTCATGCAAAAATATTATTTACAAAAAAAGTAGTTTTAAAAGTTTTGGAGTTTTTATCTTCTTGAAATGATTATTGAAAAAATAAATGTAAAATTAAAATCTTTGAAAATCTTATGGGAGGTGATTCTATTGCTAAAAAGGCATTTGAAAGTCTTTCATCATCCATTCAGAACTTTTGACCGGGAAAAATTAGACAAAGTATTTTTGCTACTAATTTAATACCAAAAACTACCAAATTGGTAGTTAAAATATCTTTAATATTTAGTTTTTTTTATAACTTATTTATTATTAGTTAGATATGACAAACTACCGATTTTAAGTAATAAGGAGGTTATTCAAATGCAATATGAAATATATTAGCCAACAAATTGTTGGCTAATTTGATATTTTAAATATTTGTTTATTTTTTTATATATTTAATAATAAGTGTTTTAATAAGCAAAATGATGCATTAAAAACATATTATAGTTGAAATCTGATAGTTTTAATGCTATCATTATTTTATAAAATTAAAACTATAAATTTTATGAGAAAATCTGAAAAACTTTTATTATTTGAAATTTTTAAAATTACAAAAAATTTACAAAAAATACAGCTGGGTATTTCTTTTGGTAAATTAATTTTGTTGATAAGAAATCAACTTAGAATGTCCCAAAGAGCTTTAGCTAAAAGATCAAAGGTATATCAATCGACCATTTCACGTATAGAGTCCGGGGCGTTGAATCCTAACACAGATACCTTAATTAAACTTTTTGAAGCTTTATTCTGTAATCTTGTTATTTCAGCATGCCCTAATGAAGATTTTGAAAAAATTAAGATTAAGCAAGCTTATAGACAAGCTGAAAAAAAAGTGAAATATTTATTGGGTACTATGGCTTTGGAAGAGCAGAAACCTGATGCAGACTTTATTCGAGAACAAATTGAAGAAGAGAAGAATAAATTACTATATTCAAAAGATCTTTGGGATGAATAAATATGACTATTAAATTTGAATATCCTCAAGGAGCAACACCTATAAACGATGTTAGCGGGTTAAAATTGTCATGGGTTAATACTCAAGGACAATTAAATAGGGTTGAAGCAGAGAATATTTCATATGCAATTGAAAAGTATCTATTAAAACCTGTTGCTATGCCTGTCAGTTGGTTTAATGTTCTTGATTTAAAAAAGATACATAAGGCAATGTTTTTTCAAGTCTGGGATTGGGCTGGATCTTTTAGAAACTTTCAAACTATTCCCGGAGTAAAATTTTATCAAATCCAAAATACTCTCAAAGATTTATGCGATGATGTTTTATTCTGGAATTCTGAAGGCTGCGAAATGACGTTTATAGAACAAGCAGCAAGAATTCATCATAGATTGGTATACATCCATCCATTTGCAAATGGAAATGGAAGATTTTCAAGAATGATTGCTGATAGATATTTAAAAGCTTTAAAATGCGTTTTTCCCATTTGGCCAAGTGCAATTCAAAAAGATAGTGATATTAGAAAAAATTATATTTTTTCATTAAAAAAAGCAGATATAGGTGATTATTTTTTATTAATTGAGTTTATGAAAAAATATGGAGCGAAAGAGCCTTTATTGAATGAATTAGTATCTGATAAATTTTTCAGAAATTTTAATAGAAATTTTTTGGAAAAGTTAATTATTGCTTATTTAAAACAAGGTCATCATGTTAATGAGACATCAAACGGACACTTGCCATTACAATTAGCTATTAAAAAAGGCCTTTTGGAGGTTGCTAATATTTTAATAAGAGCAAAAGCAGATCTTTTAAGTAGAGATAAATCAGGATTTACTTCTTTTGAAATGGCTATCTTGCAAAAACAATATAGTATTGCAAAATATATATATGATTTTGGATATCCATATAAACCGAAATGTCCACCAGT
>MGLU01000044.1:10530-11265 GCA_001796155.1 Chlamydiae bacterium RIFCSPHIGHO2_12_FULL_27_8
ATAAAAATGTTTTCTAAAAAAGATATTTTTATTTTTCTCTAATATCTTATTTAAAATAATTAAAAATATTTTTTTTAATTTAGAATAAATATCGTTTTTATTTTTTTTAGATATATTAATTTTATTTGAAATAAAAAAAATATTGTAGATGATGATAAAAAGATATAAATAGAAAAATATTGAGTTTATTATTATGAAATTTTTTATTAATTTTTTAATTATTTTTTTAAGTTGTTTTCTTTTCTCCAATGAAGATATTCAAATTGTTGGGGTAGAGTCTTCTGCTGAAAATTCAAATGTAAAAATATATATAGTTCTACCCGAAAAAGCTTCTCTTGAAACCGGAAATGAGGTAGATCTTCAGATAAGACTAAGAGGATATCCTCTTGGAAATATTACAAACAATGAAAGAGCAAGAGAGCTTGATAATTCAAACGACGGGCAATCAATACATGTAATTATAGACAATCAACCATATTTTTTAAGAACAGGACCATCTTTAGCTCCATATGATGAAGAAGGAAATTATTTTGAGTCTATGTATAAATTCAAAATACCTTTCTCGCTATCTAAAGGGAAACATTTTATAAGGGTTTTCCCTTGCAGATCTTATGGTGAGAGTTTGAAGGAACCGGGAAATTTTGAGGCATCTTATTTTTATTATAAAAATAAATCAGAGGGTTTAAAACAGAATATTTTGGATCCGTATATAACATATAATGAACCTACAGGATA
>MGLU01000044.1:11278-16414 GCA_001796155.1 Chlamydiae bacterium RIFCSPHIGHO2_12_FULL_27_8
GCAAAAAAACCTGTCCTTCTAGATTTTTACGTATCAAACTGCGAGCTTTCAGACGATGGTTATAAAGTAGTAGCTATAATAGATGAAAAATTTGAGAGAAAGTTAAGTAAATGGACTCCATATTATATTTATGGATTAAAAAAAGGAAAGCATACTTTAAGACTAAAACTTGTTGATAAAAATATGGTGCAAGTTTCAGGAGATTTTAATAACACAATTAGAGCTTTTTATGTTCAATAGATTGAACGGTTTTTAGAAATTTGCTTATTATCTTAGTATCATCTGATTTCAAGATGTATCCTAAAAATTTAATATCATTTAGTTCAACTGATGAGGAAATTAATTCAAAAGACTTATATTTAAGCTTATTAACATTTAAAATAATATCTTCCTTCACTTTTTTAAAGTGTGTTAAAATAAGTACATAAAAATACTTATTTTCATTAAAAGTTTCAATTTTCATTTTTTCAAATTCAGTTTTTCTAAACATTTCTAAAAATTTACTAAAAAAAGTTTTTAAAACATTTGAATCTAAAATGCTCTGCATTATTCCGGGTCTGATTGAATAAAAAAAGTTTTCAAGTAAAAATTCATCTGATTTTTTTAATTCAGGCATAAGTGATTTTAAATGATCAAGCGATTCGCACTGTTTTGCAAGCATTCCTCCATTAAAATCTCTAAATTCACCAATAATATTTTTAAGCTCTTTGACAACTTCCTGTCTGGCTTTTCTCAAATCTAAAGAGTAGTCTCTTCTGAAAAAATTGAATTTGTTTAAAGATACTCTAAAAATATTGGCTTCCTTAGGATGTTTTTTCTTTAAAAGGCCTACAATTTTCGATTCATCCAAAGAAAGTCTTAAAAAAGTTTTTGAATATGAAAAATGGTCTTTAATCGATAGAGTATCTTTTTTTACTAGTCTTAGTAAAATTACAATAAAAGATATTTCTTTTAATGTTTGCTTGTTGAAAGAAATGATTACTTGAGGAAGATCTTTGACATATTGGATCTGCTTTGATAAAACAACAATATTTCTTAAAATCTCTTCTTCATTTCTAGGAAGAAATATTGGGTTTAATACATGTTTCATTCTATCTTGAAATTCATTTTTCAGTCTATTTTTCAATTCTTTAATTTCATTTAATGTAAAACTTTTTTTAGAAATTTCTATATAAAAAGATAAAAGTTTATCATCTCTATGATCAACAATATAAGAATTTTCGACATACTTGAAATCTTTTATTACAGAAGATATTGCTTCCAAAATAAAACTTTTCTCAAAATATTCATTTTCATGGAGTAGATTCATTACAACTAATATGCCTAAAATGGATTCTTTGGTATTTAAAGACGAGAAATTAACAATTTTAATATGAATGGCTCTCTCATTTTTATTTCCGTTTAAAAGGTGATCTTGTATTGATTGTTTGAAAATGTATTGAAATGAAATTATTCTGCTTAAATGTTTTTCTTTATCAATTGAGAATTTATTTTTAAAAATAAGACTTTGGTTATAGAAAGATTCATATATATTTTTATCTAACTGAAGAGGTTTTTTATGAATTAGTTTAGAAATGTTATCATGCAGTTCAAAAAGTTTTTTTTCTTTGGATACTTGATAAATGTAATTATCATTTACTATATTTTTATTATCTATAATATGATTTAAATTTGTTTTTAATATTAATGATTTCTGTTCTTTTGTCAGATGATTTAAAGATAGAATATGTCTAGTTCTCTGCACTGATAAAATTATTAGTTTTAATTCATTTAAAAAAGATGGAAGATTTTTATTCAAAAGTAAAATATTTTTACTATTTTCAATATTGATAAAATATTGACCTGCAAAGTATTTCTTTAAATGCATTTTATCAAAACTGAAAAGCATAGATCGGTTTGCATTTATTGAAATATTTTTTCCAAAAATCAGCCATTTAGAGATCATGTCATGAATAAATTTTTCAAGGCCGTGGTTAAAAGTAGCTGAACACAAAATATTTAATTTTAAACAAAACGGTGCATCTTTTATTTCACTATGACTGATTATGGGAAGAATTTGATTTAATTTATAAAAAAATTCTTTACTGATAGTATCTTCAATATCTTCAAAATTACTAAAAATAAGTTCGTTGACCAGACCTTCCATTGAAAGAAAATATGAATATAGGTGTGTATCATATTCTAAGTCAAAACAGGGGGTGAGTTTAAATATTTTTTTTTCTTTAATAATCATATTAATCCAAGTAAGCTTCTTCTAAAATAATTGAACATATATCACTTAAATACAGTCCTTTTACATATGACTTTTTTAAAAGCACATAATTATAAAAATATAGTGGAGTTATAACAGTTTCATCTATTAACAGTTTTTCAGCTTTTTTTAAAATTGAAAATCTTGATTTTTCATTTTTTTCAGCTTCAGCAGTATCTAAATATCTTACAAAATCATTATTTTCCCATCGGGGATAATTTTTTAAACCATTTTTAAATTTAAATCTTTCTAAAATATTTATTGGGTCATTATATTGTGCAATTAATTTTGTAAGAGCTATTTGATACTTATTATTTTTTAAGATAGAAAAAAGTGTTCTTTCTTCAATTTTTACTATTTCAATATCTATATCTAAAGCATCTTTAAACATCTGTTTCAGTGCCTCAGCTTCCTTTTTATGGATAATATAAGAACCATATAAAAATTTGATATTTAAATCTTCTTTTTTTATTGAAAGTTCCTGCAAACCATCTTTGAGATGGTTTTTTGCTTTTTCAATATTAAATAAAACATTTTTTTCATTTTCATCTTCTTTATAAAATTCACTAGGTATACAAGAATGTGCTTCTTTTTCATTTAACTGAGAAATATTTTCTATTAATTTTTTTCTATCAATAGCATATGAAAAAGCTTTTCTAATGTTTATATTATTGAATGGAAAACTATCTAAATTGAAAGTGATAAAGCTGTATCCGCCAACTGATTTAATTAAAATATCCTTTCTATCTTTGATATTACCAAGCGTGTCGACACTAACAGGTGATAAAAAATTACTTAAAAAATCAATTTCATTATTTTCATAAAGTAAAAAGGCTGTTTCTTCGCTGTTTACTATTTTGATGTGTATAAAATCTGTTTTCACTTTATCTTTATTTAAATAATTTTGATTTTTTTTAAAAATAATTTCGTTATTTTTTTTCCATTTTTCAATAAGATAAGGTCCATTTGAAACTATTCTTTCATCTGTATAAATTTGATTTTTTTCATTTATATGTTTTGGTACCGGAAAAGATGGGTAATATGATAAAAGAGATAAAAAATACGGGCATGGATTTTCTAATGTAAAAATTAGAGTGTTTTCATCTTTAGCACTTACTCCCAAATCTTCTTTAGGTAAAAGTCCAAGTTTTATTTTTCTACTGTTTTTTATTGGATAATATAATTGTGCACTCATGCAAGGAAAAGATTTTTCCATCATTGATTGAAAGGTATACTCAAAATCATAAGCTGTAAGTTTTTTACCATCTGACCAAAAGCTGTCTTTTAGATAAAATATATAAGTTTTTTTATCTTTAGAAATTGTATAAGAAGAAGCTAAATTCAAAACCGGCTTATTTTCTTTAGATATTTTTAAAAGGCCTGAATAGATTAGAAACATTACCTGAGATGAAGTATAATCTCCGCATTTTCTTGGATCTAAAGAACTTAAATCAGAGTAAATAACTGTTCTTAATGAATTATTTTTATATATTTTTTTATCGCAGGATAAAAAAAATAAGGAAAATAGAATATACATATTTACTAATATTTTCATGAAAAATTCACTTGATCAATAGCCTGATATATATTTTTTTTTATTTTATTTAAAGAAAAACTTATAAAATCTTTAAAATATATTTATATTTCAACTATTTTGGTTAACATTTTTTAAAAAATTGTTATAAATAAATTAAAAGGATACAAAATTATGACATATATTAAAAGCTTACTTATTAACTGTTTAACAGTGTTTTTTGTAAATCAGGTTATTCCTGATGTTGCAATAGATTATTATTCGAAACTTCCTAAAATCGGAGGGGATATTATTTTTTCATTTGGGCTTGGGTTTATTGGGTCTTTAATTTTTCCATTTATTATCTTGTTTAAGATTAAGCCTTCGCATTTTAAAGTAGGCTTATCTGCTTTTGTGATATCTTATTTTGCTTATTCTATTGTAAATTTACTTCCGGTCGGCATAAAAGTTTCATCGGCAAAAGGCTATCTTATAGCTTCATCTGTGGTTTGGTTGATGTTCTATTTTACTAATCATTTAGAGCTTAAAAGATATTTAAGATCAAAAGAAGATAAAATGGATATGAAGGGTTATAACAATGAAGAACAGTTTGAAGATAAAGAAGAAAATAAAGAACAGGATAGAGATAAATAAAAAAATAGCCTCTATAAAAGAGGCTATTTTTTTTGGGGTTAATTAAAAAGGGCTAAATCTTTTTGCTGCTAAACCCAGTCCTGCACTTACTCCTACTGTAGCCAGTGCTACTAAAGTTGAAATTACACAAGCTTTTGAGACCTTTGATGAAAGGTGTGTGTAAACTCTTTTAACTTTTGATGGATTTGGATTCTTTTGTTTTGTTTTTGGATCAGCTTCCGGAGCTTTTTCTTCGTTAGGAGATTCTTCTAAGTGATCTCTTAAGGAAACAATAGAACCGGATCTTTCTCTTACCGGTTCATCTGCACCCGTACCTGCACCTGAGCCTGCACCTGCAGCTGCATCATCATCATCTTCAGCTTTTTCAGCTTTTGGAGTAAAATATACTTCCAAATAGCTTTTAACTGTTGTTTCAAAAATTTCATTTATTGAATTTTGTGTAACTTTTAAATTTATTCCTAAATTTTTAAATTCATCATTTATTGCATAAAATGTTTGATAAGGTTTTCCAATCAGTAAGCTTATATCTCTTCCTTTTTGAACTTCTTCGCCATTTTTATTTTTAATGACTCCAAAATCTGCTTCAGGATCGTCAACTTGAATATAAGTTGTTGCTTTTCTTACCATTGAAGGCTGTCTTCTTAACATTCCTTGACCTACAGAAACATCCTGACCTTTTTTTCCTGCAATTCCGTTAAATAAAGTTATATGGTAATCT
>MGLU01000045.1:0-3451 GCA_001796155.1 Chlamydiae bacterium RIFCSPHIGHO2_12_FULL_27_8
CCAAATATTTTTATATTTTTCTGCTTTTGCAGATGGATTCATATTAAGATGGTACATAAATTCTGCTGTAGAAGTTTTTCCAACAAATTTATGATGATTTTCAATATATTTATTTCTTAAATCCTTGTTCTGTCTCAATTTTTTTTGAATTGAAGCTCTGGCAGAACCCTTTTCTCCGCAAACTACCTTGTCCATACCTTCCAAAAGAATTGTTCTTATTTTATCAGGCATAAAAATTTTATTTATAATTTCAGCTTTTACATCTAAAAGAAGTTTTGGTTTATAAACTATTCCCTTATTTGCTATTGCAGATAGCATCACCGCTGCCTGAATAGGTGTAACTACTAATGAATGTTGGCCTATCGCAAATGAATATAGAGATGTTCTGTCAAATAAAATATCCTCAGGTAAATTGCCTTTATTTTCATTAGGTAGGTCTATACCGGTTTTTGATCCTAAATTAAAATTTTTAGATTCATAAATTAAACTATATGGAGTACTGATACAATCAGTTGAAAGTATGGAAAAATATGGATTTGAAGAACATTCCAAAGCTTCAATCATAGATATTTTACCATTATCAAAATGTGTGCTTTTAGGAAGTCTTCCTTTTTTATAAATTCGTGGATAAGGTTTATTGTCTAAAGTTTTACCTACTATCAAACTTCCATTTTTGATTTTGTAGTCAAAATAAACTGTATCAATCATTGTTAGGGGATTTAAATTATTTAAATTCAAATTGTTTTCTTTTAAGTAAAAATATCTCTCTTTTAAAGCAGTATATGCCGGTATTAATTTAAAAAGAGAACCAATGGGGAATGAGTTATTAATAGCACAGGATTTAGTATATCCAAAACCATTTCTTGGATAAAATGCTGCAGCCAAATGTTTTTCGAGTTTTCCTTCTTTGGAGGTTCTGATTCTAGGATAGTTATATAAAAGTTTGCGGTCTAACTCGTTAAAGGTTCTAGTGGTTTTAATAAAACTGATTGAATCTTCAAATTTTAAAAAATTTAATTCATTTTTTAAAAATTCAAAATCATTTTCAAAAATTGTTGTATTTATACTTTTAATAAAATCAAAGTATTTTGAAAAATCTTCTTCAAAAGAAATGGGTTGAAAAAATAATGCACATAGTAAAATATTTTTATTTTTATCCCAAAATTCATTAAAAAGTTCATTTTCCTTTTCATTTAAGTAATCTATATATGGTTTGGAGAAAATTTTTTTTTCTTTCTCTATTTTTCTTTTTTCTAAAATGTAATTTTTAAAATTTTTTTCTTTCCAGTTTAAAAAATTATTCTCTGAAAATAAATTTTTTATCTCTTTTTTTAAAATATCTCTAATTCTATGTGCTGATTTAGAAATTTCATAATATTTTGATATTGAAATATGTTTTGTTTTTTCAATAAGAGCATCTGAAAATGCAGGGGAATATACAAAAAGCCTTAATATATCTAGAGTAAAGAGCTTATCCCTATTATCACTAATATTGCTTAAAAAATTTACTATTCTATTTTTACTCTCTTTTAAATCCTGTTTTTCAAGATTTAATAAAAGACTTTCATCAAGCTTATAATTTTTATTATTTTGTAAAAAAATATGATTCATTATATCAATGGGTAAAGCTTTAGTATGAAATATTAGATTTTCAATGTCTTCTTGAAGTTTTATTGCATTGGATAGATTTTGAATTTTATTTAAGCCCTGGATTATATTGCTTTCTTCAGAGAGAATCATTTCTAAATAATTTTCAAAAGTTAACTCTTTTTTTTCAAAATTTATTTCATTTCTTTCTCTTAATAATAAATCCTTTCCATCAAAAATATTTCCTATATGGACATAGGTCTCTAACCATTTTGAAATATTTTTTTGTTTTATTTCTTTAATATTTTGATTTGAAGATGGAATAAAATCATTTGGATCAAATGTCGGGTATGTTGCCAAAGCATACACATCTGAAGTGTTTGGATCCATTACAACAATTGAACCACCTTTAAAAAAAGGCTGTTTTAAGCTTTCCCGGCATTTTTTCTTTTTGTTATAAGCTTTTGATAATCCGTCTCTATAAAATTCTTCTTCTTGAAGAATGTTTTCACAAAATTTCTGTAAATCGGAAATTATTGAAAGTTTTAAAGATTTTCCTGCTTTTGGTTTTATTTTAGGTTCTAATTCTTTTAAAAAATTCCCTTGAATATCAACTAAAAATGTCTTTTTTTGATGAAAACCCTTCAAATTTTCTTCAAATTTTTTTTCTATACCGCTTTTACCGATTAAATCATTAATTCCATATGATAGACTGTTAAGCTGATTTAATCTTTTTTCTACATCTTCTATTTCTTTATAATTTTCAAAATCAATATCTTCATTATTTTGGTATGCAATGACCATTTTATTTAATTTTTCAGTTTCCTTTGCAATATTTAGATATTCTTCATGATTAATAGCTCCCATAAACCCTACTATTTCAGATAGGTTCTTTTTTAATGGGTAGTGTCGCTCGGATGTCCTCTCTGCGTATATACCGGGAAAATCCTTTTCCAGAATTTTTAGCCTGTAATATTCCTTTTCAGATATGCTCTCCTTAATAATAAAGGGTATATGCGGCATTAATGATGCTTTTGAATCAATTAGATCTTCAATCCTTTCTGAATCTAGTTTTAACTCTTTAGCTAGAAAAGACGATAATTTTTTTATATATTCACGTCTTTCATATTTTTTAATTTTCTTTCCATTTTCAAAATAAAATTTAATTCTAGGTATATGTTTTATATGTGAATAATATATTGTAGCGTTGTATTTGGTCCTGTTTATAGCTATAGGATTTCCGTACCTATCAAAAACCTCACCTCTATTTGCTTTTTGAAGAATAACCCTTTTTTTTGGTTTTTGGGATTCTATAATCTTTGTTTTCCTCTCAATGACAGTAAGATGCCAGTTTTTAAAAAAAATTATAGCAAATAAAATTAAAATAATTTTTAAGATCAAGTTTGTTTTTCTAACTATTTCAAATTCATTTAACATAAAAATAAATTTAATTTTTTTTCAGTTTTAAGAGAGGTTTATCTCAAAATAAGAACTATAAGCTCTTTGCATTAATTCTTTCCGTATGTTAAACTTTTTTAAAATTAATTGCGATATTGAAAAGTGCTTTAATTGGCATTTTTATGATATTTTTTGCTTGGAAAAAAATAAAGTTTGGAGTAAAAATGTATTATCTAAATTTTTATAATTTAGATAAGTGGGTTTTGCGCCTGTAGTTCAATGGTAGAACAGTAGCCTTCCAAGCTACTCGTGTCAGTTCGATTCTGATCAGGCGCTAATAATAATTTTTTTAACAATATAGGAGAAAGCTTGACAACGAAAGAAAGACTAGATGTTACAATTAAAGATCTGCTTGAGGCAGGTGCACACTTTGGACATCAAAAAAAGAGATGGAACCCAAAAATGA
>MGLU01000045.1:3513-5394 GCA_001796155.1 Chlamydiae bacterium RIFCSPHIGHO2_12_FULL_27_8
CAGATTAGAAATGCAATTGAAGTTGTTAAAGATGTTGTAACAAACCATAAGTCAATTTTATTTGTTGGAACAAAAAAACAAGCAAAATCAGTTGTTAGAGAATGTGCTGAAAATTCTAAAGAATTTTATGTTTGTGAAAGATGGCTCGGCGGAATGCTTACAAACCTTTCAACTATAAGAAAATCTATCAAAACTTTAGAGAAAACTGAAAAAAGAATAGCTTCAGGTGCTGCCGGACTTACTAAAAAAGAATTATCGGAGCTTTCAAAAGAACAACAAAAATTAGATAAAAATTTATCCGGTATCAGAATGATGAGAAAACCTCCCGGTCTTCTAATTGTTGTAGACCCTACTGAAGAGCATATCGCTGTTGCAGAAGCAAGAAAATTAAATATTCCTGTTATGGCTCTTGTTGATACTAACTGCGATCCGGATCCAATTGATTATGTAATAGCTTGTAACGATGATGCTTTAAAAAGTATTAAATTAATTTTAACAGCTATTTCAAATGCAATTATTGAAAAGAAAAAAGAGATCAAAGTTTCAATTTCAAAAGAAGATAAAGCTTTGAAAAAAACAGGCAATGAAGAAAATGAAGTTGAATTTTCAGAAGAAGAAAATGATAAGGAGATATAATGGTTAATATTGATCCACAAATGGTTAAAGATTTAAGAGAGCGTTCCGGAGTTGGAATGAGTAAATGTAAGGAAGCTCTTGTTGAAGCAGACGGTGATATTGAAAAAGCTTCCGAAATTTTAAGAAAAAAAGGTCTTGCATCATCAATAAAAAAAGAGGGGAGAGAGACTAAAGAAGGAACTATAGTTGCAATTGAATCCGATAATGCTGTTTCTATTTTAGAAATTAATACTGAAACAGATTTTGTAGCTAAAAATGAAAAATTCCAAAAATTTGCTCAAGAATTAGCTAAGCAGGCAGCAAAAACAAAACCTTCTTCTCTAGAAGTTTTTGCTTCTCAAAGTTACAATATCGATCCATCGCTTACTATTGAAGAATATAGAAATTTAATTATACATTCTCTTGGTGAAAATATTAAAATATCAAGACTTCAAATAATTCATAAAAACAAAAATTCTTCTTATGGTATCTATTCTCATATGAATGGAAAAATTTTAGTTGTCACTGAAGTTAAAGGTTCTCCTGCAGAAGAAAAACTAGCTAGAGATATTTCTATGCACATAGCTGCAGAAAGCCCTGAATATCTTTCAGAAAGCGATATACCTCAAAACATAAAAAATAAAGAAATAGAAATTGCACAATCTCAGGTTCAAAATAAACCTGCTTTTGTAGTAGAAAAAATTGTTCAAGGCAAAATTAAAGCTTTTGTTGATCAGGTATGTTTGTTAAATCAAAAATATATTAAAGATAATTCAATATCTATTTCTCAACTCTTAGAAAAAAGAAGTAAAGAGATAAATTCAAAATTATCTATTGCCGGTTTCTATAGATGGCAAATAGGTTAATTGTATTTATTTTATAAATAATATATTCTTTTTATAATTAAGTAACGGAGCTTTTATGTCACAAGAAATTGAAGTAAAAAAAAATATGCAGTCTGTTCTAGAACATTTCAAAGATGATTTAAAAAATATTAGAACTTCTAGAGCAAATAGTTCAATGCTGGATTCTGTTAAAGTAGACGTTTACGGAAGTCACATGAGAATTAAAGAACTTGCTAATATTACTGTTCAAGATTCAAGGCAGATTATAGTTACACCATTTGATAGAAATAATGTTAATGCTGTTTCGAAAGGTATTGAAGCTGCAAATCTAAATCTACAGCCGATTGTTGATGGACATATTGTTAGAATTAATATTCCTCCTATGGATGAGCAGATTCGAAAAGAAATGGTAAAAAAATGT
>MGLU01000045.1:5409-8147 GCA_001796155.1 Chlamydiae bacterium RIFCSPHIGHO2_12_FULL_27_8
TATTGCAGAAGACATTTTTAAAAAAGAAGAAAAATTAATACAGGATTTAACAGACAAATTTTGTAAAGATATCGATTTAGCGACTTCTCAAAAAGAAAGAGAGGTTTTAGAAGTTTAGTTCTTGATTTTTTTTGCCGGGCTAGCATATAATATACTTTTTAACATTGGCCCCATCGTCTAGCCTGGCCTAGGACACCGGGTTTTCATCCCGACAACAGGGGTTCGAATCCCCTTGGGGTCAAAATGAGGCATTAGCTCAGTCGGTAGAGCACCTCCCTTTTAAGGAGGGGGTCGATGGTTCGAGTCCATCATGCCTCATTCACTTTTAAAATGAAGTTTTTTATAAACTTAAAATAAATCCCCATGATTATTAAATTTTTATCTCAAAAATATTTCCGGTAAAATTTTGTTTTAATATTTTTATTATTTCTTTTGCAACCACATTAGGAGAGAGTAAATTTTCTTCATTTTTAAAAAATAATTGTCTCATTTGTGTGTTAGTTCTTTGAGGAACAATTGTATTTACCTTCAAATTTGTTAACTCTAATGCTAGGCTCTGTGTGAAATTTACAACCGCAGATTTTGAAGAAGAATAAATTCCAAAATCTTTTCTTCCATATGAATATGAAGAAGAGGAGATGTTTACAATATCCCCGCCATCTTTGATTTTAGCCTCTCTACAGCAATAAATAAGACCAAGTAGGTTTGTTTTTATTATTGAATCTATTTCGTCATTATTAAAACTTAAAAATGGTTTCACTATTAAAATACCTGCAGCATTAATAATGCCATCTATCTTTCCATACTTTAAAAATATATCTTCAAATGTTTTTTTCACGTTCTGATAATTTGTAATATCAGTTTTGTAAAAAGAATTTCTAGATATTTCTAAAACAGCAGAACCTTCATTTTTTAGTTCATTTACTATCTGTGTTCCTATTCCTCCATTTGCTCCTATAACTGCATATATTTTATTTTTTAAACTATTATTACCGGTTGAAATTTTATCGTGTTTTAATCTTAAAATTTGTTCTGCTAAATATAAATCAAGTTTAGTAGTGATTTTAATATTTAGTTCATCTCCTTCAATTATTCTAATTTTTGTATCATTTATTACCAGTTGACAATCATCTGTGGAATCAAAAAAACGGTTTTTAATAGCTTTTTTATGAGCATTATAAATCAATTCAAAATTAAAGGTTTGAGGTGTTTGACCTCTTAAAATTTTTTTTCTATCAGGTATGTTTTTTATAAAGTCTAATGAGTCTTTTTCAACCAATGTATCATATGAAGATATACAAGTGTCAACCGCCTTATATTTTTTTACATTTTCAATGTTTTCTAAAATAATTTTTTCGGAGACAAAGGGTCGCACTATATCGTGAATCATTACATATTCAATTTTATCCTTTTTTAAAAATTTCAGAGAATTATAGGTTGAGGTTTGTCTTGTGCTTCCTCCTTCTATTATAAATAAATCTTCATAGTGTTTAGTCTCTTTTTTTACTTCACTGATATATTCTTTGCAGCATGGTAAAATAATTTTTTTGAAAATTTTTAAATTATAAAAAAAATCAAGAGTATGAAGATATAATTTTTTTCCGGATAAATATTGAAACTGTTTTGGTGTGGAATCTGAAAATCTTTTTCCTTTTCCGCCCATTAAAAGAAGTAATGAAATATTTTCTCTCATATTATCATAATAATTAATATAAAAATTATAACTAAATTTCTATTTAAAAATAGAATAATTTGTTTAATTTATATTTATAGCTTTTCATTAAAAGCGAATTGAGAACAACAGAAATTGAGCTGAATATCATAGCAGCCCCGGCTAGCAATGGATTTAATAAAAAACCTGTAAATGGATACAATATTCCGGCCGCTATAGGTATAGATGCCGTATTATAAATAAATGCCCAAAATAGGTTTTGTTTGATTTTTTTCATTATATACTTTGATAAAAGTAACACTTTATAAACATCTTTTATATCGTTTTTCATTAAGATTATATCTGCAGATTCTATTGCAACATCGGTTCCTTTCCCAAGTGAGATGCCAACATCTGCCTGAGCAAGTGCCGGAGCATCGTTAATGCCATCTCCTACCATAGCTACATGATAGTCTTTTTCCTGCAGTTTTTTTATCTCTAAAGCTTTGTCTTTGGGTACAATTTCAGCAATAATATTGTTATATTCTATTCTAGCTTTTACAGCTATTATGTGAGCTGTTTTTTTTGTGTCTCCGGTCATCATTAGAACATATGCAATTTTATTGAGTTTTTCTATTACATGGTTTACATTCGGCCTTAAAAGATCTGTAATTCCAATTATTCCAATTATTTTTTTATCATAAGCTATTATTAAAGTTGTTTTTCCCTCATTCATCAGATGTTCTATAAAATGCTTTTTCTCTTTATAATCAATTTTAAATTCATCCATCAATTTTAAATTTCCAATTAAAAATTCCTTTCCATTCAATATGGCTTTTGCTCCATGGCCGGGAAGTTCTTCATAGTTTGAAATATCCCGAGCTTCTAAAGACATGCTCTTTGCTTTTTCAATTATAGCATCAGCGAGAGGATGCTGAGATTTTTTTTCTACAGACATTGAGTAGCTTATTAAATCATTTTTATCAAAATCAAAGTTTAAAATATCTGTCACTACAGGCTTTCCTTCAGTCAAAGTTCCCGTTTTGTCAAATACAATACAGTTTGTTTTAGACATTTTTTGAATGCT
>MGLU01000045.1:8161-11349 GCA_001796155.1 Chlamydiae bacterium RIFCSPHIGHO2_12_FULL_27_8
TTAAAATGCCCATTTCAGCACCCATTCCGGTTCCAACTACTATAGCAGTAGGTATCGCCAGTCCAAGAGCACAGGGACATGCTATTATCAAAACAGAAATAAATATTGTTAGTGCAAATAAAAAATCTTCTTCAATAAAAATCCATAGAGAAAATGTAAGCATTGCTATAGTAATAACTATAGGAACAAAAAATGCTGCAATAGTATCTGTAAGTTTTTGAATGGGAGCTTTAGAACTTTGAGCTTTTTTGACAAATTCAATAATTTGAGATAAAACAGTATCCTTTCCTACCTTCAAAGCTTTGAAATTAAAAGATCCGTTTTTATTAATTGTTCCGCCAATAACATGATATCCTATAGTTTTTTCAATGGGGAGGCTCTCTCCTGTTATCATAGATTCATCAACAGATGAATGACCCTCAACAATTATCCCGTCAACAGGAATTTTACCTCCTGCTTTAACAACTATAATGTCATTTATTAAAACCTCCGAAATTAAAATTTCCACCTCCTTATTATTTCTTATAACTGTAGCCTTTTTAGGCTGCAGACCAATAAGTTTTTTTAAAGCTGAAGAAGTTTTGCCTTTAGCTTGAGCTTCTAAATATCTGCCAAGCATTATAAAAGTAACTAAAAAGGCAGCAATTTCAAAATATAAATTTTGATATGAAAAATTTGGATTTCTCATCCAAATATTTATAGCAGAAAAAACACTATATAAATATGCAGAGCCCACTCCCAATGCTACTAAAGTATCCATGTTTGCTCTTTTTGTTTTAAAAAGAGCTAAAAATCCCTTTGTAAAAAACTCATATCCTATTCCTACCACAACAGTTGCTAAAATAAATTGGATCACTGTTACATGCAGCATTATAAATGGAGGTAAAAAACTATGAAACATTGCAATGTACATCAAAGGAAGTGAAACTATTAATGAAATAAAAAATTTTTTTCTAATTTTTTTGATCTGATCACAATGATTTATATCTTCTTTTGCTGCAGTATATCCGGCAAGACTTATTAAATTTATTATTTTTGACTCGTTTAGAATGTTCTCATCATATTTTATAGTAGCACTTTCAGTCGAAAAATTAACTTCAGCTTTAATAATTCCTTCCTGCTTTTTTAAATAATCTTCTATTGTTTTAGTGCAGCTTGCACAGTTCATATCCGAAATATTTAAAATTACTTTTTGCATTTTTTACCCATTTTTTTTAGTTATTTTCTCAATATGTTTTATTTAGAAAAAAACTGTTAATTTCAACTCATATAATTTTTAATTTTGCATAATAACTCTAAAATAAATTAAAAATTATTTTTTATATAAGGTTTTTTTTAATAAAAGTAAAAGTTTCAAACTTTAATGAGAACTTTCATCTCATTGTTAGATTATCTTCACCAGGGTGCACATATAGGGGCAAGAGAGGCTAACTGGCCTTTCTTACCCCTATCAATTGGCGTAAAAGAGAAGTAAAGGGATCTCAACTTAGAAATACGATTATGAATTTACAAAACTAAACACTAGTGCGATAGGAATTTCACTGCACCGTTTTTGCACTGCAAAAAGCTTATAAAGTTTTATTGTCATTAAAAATTGAAAGAAAAAACTTTTTGATGTCTGAAATCACTTTTTCAAAAGGAATGTCTTCATGACCAATTTCTTTTAGAAAGTTACCCCAGCGTTCAATTGTTTTTGAAGAATTATAAAAATCTTTTGTAAAGGCTTTTGGAAATTCTTTAATTGTAGTCTTTCGATTGGCAAAAACTTTTTTAATGATAGGGGTGATATTTTCCGGTTTAATTTGGAATTGGTTAATTAATGTCCATATGTCATAAAAATCTTTCATTCTACTATTTGCAAGACCAAGTTTGATCATTGCATGTAATTTTTCAGATATTAGGGTCTCGGGTGTATAACCTTGGAGTATAGGTGCAGGAAGTTCCAATAGTGTAGGATAATTTATATTCGCTGGTTTAGGAAAAATTTTATCGCTAAAACCAATATCGATTCTAAGAGGTAATTTAGCTGTATGCAAATGTGCTGAAAATCTAGCTGACAAACCGGTATATTTTGTTTCAATTTGAGATTCTTTAAGAATTATATCTGAAGAATCAAAATAAACGCCGTCTTGTACTTTTTGTGAGCAGATATTTTTAATAATTTGTAAGATATTTTTTATGGAATTATTAGCTTTTACCAGAAAATCAATATCAACAGTAGGTCGATGGGTTGAAGGATTCCAAACCATTAACATCAAACCACCTTTTAAAAAAAAAGATTTTTTATATCGAGAAATGCTCAAACGATATAAAAATCTTTCCATAGCATAATATTTGAGTATTTTTTGAATAGGTTTTTTTTTTGTTTGAGCAATATTTTTTAATCTGTAGTAAATTGATTCAGATAAATTTATCTTTTCTGTATTCATCATTGACTCACTATCGTTTCCATAATAGGTTGAAGAATTTTTTCAATTCGACATATTTTTGCATAGTCATAAAGAGCATCGATATTTGTTTTTCCCAGCCTCCAATATTCTTTCAAAGCTTCTAAGACTACATCCATTCCAATCTTTTGTCGAAATTTAAGACAATCTGCTAAAGTCTTTTCAATATTATAAATTTTAATAGGAAAACCATTTATAGAAATTGTTTCAATTCCTGTCTCATAAGCCTTTTTGGAGTACCAAAAACAACGTAATGGTGGATAATCGAGCTTAGGTAGCCTTGAAGTTCTAGGTAAGGCAATATATATAAAATGAGGGATTTGAGTTGTAAGATTATAATAAGACAATGCTGATATAAGACAAATAACACCCTTTGGAATTCTTTTTGCTGCTAACACTAGATCCGGTTCAGAGAAATCCGGCATAGATGCTAATCTAAAAACTCCACGTTCTAATGATTCTAAAATACCTTCATCTCGAAGTTTATATAAAGTTACTGGATGAATTCCTAATTTAATAGCTTCGGCAGTTCGAAGAATACCTTTATGTTTCCGAAAAATTGATATAGGATCTTTTTTCTTCATATGATAAAAATGTCTACATTTATTAGTTTCTGTATGCATTATTATCATTATTGAATTGTTATGTCAATATTTTTTTGAGATCAGAAAGGGAAGTTACAGGTAAAGTCTGACCCCCTACACCAGATTCAAATACCTTGCATTAGCGATCGAATGTTTC
>MGLU01000046.1 GCA_001796155.1 Chlamydiae bacterium RIFCSPHIGHO2_12_FULL_27_8
TTTTTAATTTTATTAATAATTGTTTCAATTTTTTCTAAAGAGTTTGCTCAAAGAGGTTTTTTTGGTAAATATTTTCAAACAGAAGAATCAATATCTGCTGATGCCGGCAGTCAAAACACAAGGAATGTTTTAAAAGATGTTTCTTATAATATTTTGAAGAAAAAACCATTTTTAGGAGTAGGACTTAGAAACTTTATTTTAAAAAGAGAAAATTTTTCAAATGTAGAAAAAATTGACCGTGCAAATGTACATAATATATATCTGTTAATTGCTTCTGAAACAGGATTGTTTTCCCTATTTGTATTTTTAGGGTTTTTAGCTATTTTTTTTATAAAAATTTTAAAAAATAAAACTTCACTTCTTTCAATTTCTCTTTTTTGTATAGTTATAGCTTTTTTAATTATAGGTTTTTTAGATCACTATCCTATATCAACTTTTTTTGGAAAAATGGTAATCTTTTTATTTTTAGCAATTGTGAATAATGAATTTAATTCACATCTTTCATATGAGAAAAAAGCTTTTCTTTATCAATAACTAATATTTTTGAAGAAGAATCATTTATGCCAAGTGATAAATATATATAATCTTTACCGTAAATTTTTTTTATTACAAATCCTGCAGGAAATACAATCCTGGTTTTGTCAAAACTTTCAAAAAATATTGGAAAATTTGAAATTTTTTTTATTTTATATGGAGGATTTTTATCAAATATATAGGCACCCATCACATAATTCATTTTCTTTTTGTTTTTACCAAATGAACTATGAAAAAAAGCTAAATAGCTATCATCTACAAGTTTAGCAGGCGTGCCTCCTCTGGGATCACCAAAATTCCAGTAAAATCTTGAAAGACAGGGATTGTTTTCAAAAGTTAAATGATGAAGATCATTTTTTTTAAAATTTTTTAACATCATTATTTTATGTGGAACTAAACCATAAGCGAACATAAAATTATTTCCGTCATTAAAAGGAACCCAGTTTTTTTCTATTGGTTTTATATGAAGGTCTAGATTTGTTTTGAATTCAATATCGAATTTTTCATTAAGTTTAGAAATATGCATGGTCCTGCAGTTATGAGAAATATTTAATTTATCGTTATAAATTAAAAAATATTCATTTTGAAATTTAAAAATTCTTGGATCTTCTGCAAAATTACTATTTACATCAATTTTTTTTGAAAATGTTTCATTGAAATTTTTATCTAGAATGCTTAAACCTATATAGCTGAAATTTTCTTCATTCATTCTATAGGATAAAATAAAACCACCTTCAAAATCTTCAATCGAGGCATTTATAGGATTTTTAGTTAATTTTAAGTTCAAATTTTTTGTTTCTTTTATAATGCCAATTTTTTTTGCATTTAAAAATTTTACATTTTTTTGTTTAAAAAAAATAAAAACTAATACAAAAGATGCAATAAAAAATAACATTAAATTTCTGATCATATTTTAACTTTTTATTTTTTATAACGAATATAAATTGTTTGTAATTTTCAAAAAAGGATTTGTTGTTTTTTTTCTTTTGCATAGGTATGATCTACATCTTTTTTATATAAACTAAATTTTAGGAAGGATATATGAATTTTTTAAAAAGATTGTTAATAGCTACAATATTTTTACCTTTTTTGGGGTATGCACTTTTAGAATCTGAACTTGAAGATGTAATGAAAAAGTGTGTAGATGAAGGGCACACTCATGGAATGGTTATTGGTGTAATAGATGAAAATGGAACTAGATTTTATAAATATGGAAATATGGGTATTAATGATCAAAGACCTGTCGATCAAAATACGCTTTTTGAAACCGGTTCCGTAACAAAAATTTTTACATCGCTCTTATTGTCTAAAATGGTAGAAGATAAAGAGGTTAGATTTGATGACCCTATAGAAAAATTTTTTCCGGATGAAGTAACAATACCTTCATATAAAGGAAAAAAAATTACACTTCTTCATTTAGCAAATCATACAGCAGGCTATCCCTATATGCCTGAGAATTTTATAATGTCTGATATGTTTAATCCTTTTTATGAGTATGATGTAAAATTTGTTCATGATCTTTTGAGCAATTATAAATTGACTTATGCTCCCGGTACAAAATATCAATATTCAAATATTTCGATTGCTGTTTTAGGATACATTCTATCAAAAGTATCAAATAAGCATTTTGAGGTTTTGCTGCAAGAAAAACTTTTAAATGCTCTTGATATGAAAGATTCAAAAGTTATTCTTACAGATGAAGATCAATTAAAATTTGCTAAAGCTCACATAAGAAACAGGGAGGTCCCTCATTGGGATATAAGTGATTTTTATGGAGCCGGCGGTTTGCATTCCACACCAAAAGATTTGGCTAGATTTATAGAAGCATATTTAGGATTTTATAAAACTGATCTTTATGATCTTTTACAAAAATCTTTAGAAAATAGAGTCCCTCAGGATGTTCCATACTTAGATGTAGGAAGCGAGTGGAACATAACTTACCAATATACTCCTGAATTTATGTACCATAGTGGTATTACAGGAGGACATCATGTATTTGTAGGATTTTGTCCGACAACTAAAAAAGGGATAGTACTTTGTTCAAATTCATGTGCATTAATTGCAGATATAGGTAAAGCATATTTAAATGCCAACTGGTATTTGAAAAAAAATCGTCAGCAGGTACAAATTGTTCCAATGATGCTTCCAAAATTTATGGGTGAATATAAAGATGTTAATGGGGGATCAAAGTGTACAATATCTTTAGAAAGCAATGGTCATTTAAGTTTTCTTTTACTTAAATGGGGATATTTTACTAAAGTATCGCTTAATCCATCATCTGAAAAAGATTTTTTCATTAAGTCAAAACCTTGTGAAATTAATTTTATTTTGAATGAAAACGATGAATCAATTGTTGAAGGAATGAAAGTTAAATATTATGACGATCATTATGAATTTAAAAAAATTAATTAATTAATTTATTAATTTCTAAGGCCCAAATTTCTTTGGGCCTTTATTTATTAAAATAATATCAATAGCAACTATTTTTGTAACTATTCAGCCAATTTTTAGGAATCATTGACAAAATCTGGAAGTCTGCCTTCAAATAACATTTTTAATCCGTCGGTAATTTTTATTCCATGTTAAAGTTGATTTATACATTTATATCTCCTATTTAATGTTCTAAGATATAATAGTTAACAACTTTTTATAGAGTCTGTTCAAGAAAATTTTTTAATGAAATGGCCCTGTGATACCTTTTAAAATTATTTACAAGATTTTTATTGTAAGATAGACTGTTACAAATTATTTTAGATTTTATTAAAAATAGGAGAATTTTATGGCAAGTGCAATTAAAACAGTTGGTTCCCAAAGTCATCAAATATCAGGGAAGTTAGATGTATCCAGTTCTTATGAAACAACGATTACTTTAGGGAAAATTACTAAATTATGTGCCGGAATATTTACTGTTTTAACCTGAGTTTTGGGTTTTAGCAGACAACAAGAGCTCTGTTTGGAATTTTTAAACAAGGTTTTTTTTCCTGAAAACAATATGCTATCAATCCTGATAATAAATTTATCAAAAAATTAGCAGGACTTCTATGTCTGGTGTGTTCGATTTGTGATATATTTTTTAATTGATCATTTACAGTTTCAATTATAGCTCTTTTGCGTAATAAAAATTTATCTGTTAGATCCATTAATTTGTTTTTCATATTGTTTATAATTTTTGTTATCAGCTGAATGTTTCTTTCCAAAAGCTCTTGAAATAGTGCTAAGGAAATATATCCTCTATCTCCAAATAATTTACCCCATATACTTTGAGTTAATGATTGTACCATTGAGATATCGGATTTGTTCCCCTGGGTAAGCTGAAATGACAGGATTTCCCCTTTTTCATTAATCACCAGATGTAATTTAAAACCATAAAACAACCGGTTGTAGATTTACTCTTTGCAGCCAAATTTTTAAAAACTTTATTGGAAGAAGATCTTTTGATATGACATACTTTTAAAATTGTAGAATCTATAAAAGAAATTCCTGTTACATTGCCTTTATTATGATGAAGATATGCAAATAACGGAACAAAAGCTGATTTTTCTATATGTACAAATCTTGAATAGCTGGGCAATCTTGGAAATTCTTTTATATGATTGTGAATAAGATAGAGATAAAAATATTTAAAGGTTCTGAAATTGGATTGATGGAACATAATCATGATTGTCATTATCTCAGGCATAGATAAATTAGAAGCTGGACCTCTTGATGGCTTACCTATTAAAGTTTTATTAATTTTTAAATAAAAGCTTTTCCAAAAATCATCAACTGAGCAAAATAGTTTGGTAATATCTAACATTTTAGACCTCTTTGGTTTTGTTTTTAGTGATTAAAAAAACAAATATTTTTAACCACAAGAGGTCTTTTGTAAACTAAAATTTTGAAAATCAATTAGATAAACTCAAAACTCAGGTTCGATTATGCTTCTAAATCTTTATGGGTTAGAACTGCTACAACATATAATCTCCGGCATTTACTTTTGCATGCGGGAAATATATGTAAAATAAAAAATTTTATTCAAAAAATTTTTTAAATTAAAAAAAAATTATGATATACCAGATGATTTTTAGAAGTTACAAAGTAAATACTATCAATGATTAATAATCTTATTATATATAATGATATATTTTAGTTAATGTTTCATTGAATATCTAAAGCTCTATTAATTAATAGAATGTGTTATTTAATTATTTAAAATTAAATTATAATTGACTTATTGATTTTTTTTATTATAATAAATGGCAAAAAAGGACTTATTATGGCAGTAAATACACGAGAGGTAAATTCATTAACTTCGATGTGTTTAAGATCTAGAGGGCAAGATCTACAAATACTTCAAAGAGAAGTTGGTAGAAATAAAGCTATAAATATATTTGCCCTGAAAAAAATGCTTTTTATAAAAGCAATGCGAGATTATTCACAGAGGCCAATAGAAGCTATTGATTTTAGAAATTTTGAAATAACATTTGAAAATTTAGAATTTGAGAAAAAAAAACTATTATTAAATGTAATAACTAGAAAAGATTTTAATCTCTCTGATAAAATTTTCTTTCTTTGGAACGAGGGTGTTATTACGGAATTTTTAATCCAAAATTTTCTCACTCATGATACGACTTTTTTTTTTCAATTGATCGATTTTTATGCGAACGTTAATAGAATAAAAGAAAATGTATTAAAAGTTTTTTCAATATTAAAAACGCTATTTTACTTAAATTGGTTAGCATTTTTGATATATGATTTTGTGGTACTATTAATGTCTGTTATAGGAATACCTGTTTTAGGAAAGTTTGCTGCAGATTTGGTAACATTTCTTTATTTCGGTATGATAGTAGGTTTGAACGCAATTCTGGCATTGAGCATGTGGCGATCTGATAGACTATAAAAAATAACAGTAATAAAGTTTGTCATGGCAAAGTTAAAATGGAACCTCTGATTCCAAAGTCAAAATGAAACCTTTTATATAAACTCAGGTTAATTAGATATATTATCTAGTTAATAAAATATTGGAGAAAATTATGTTAGAAAAATTTTGGATTATAAAATATTTAATTACACCTTCTATTCCGTTTATTATCTTTTTTTCTACAAAAAAAAATAAATTTATAAAGAAAAAACCATATGTTTTATATTTAATAATGGCTGTTCCAACCATGTTAGTTGCCCAATTGTTTTACTTTTTGACTTAATGTATAACTAAATTCAATAAATAAAATGAGAAAGCAGTAGAGAATTTGCATAATTTTAAAATAATATTAACGATTAAATTTTTTTTATTTTTATTTTCATTCAGTAATAGGTGAATAAATATTAGAATTAATTCAAAGGGCCTTAAAAAAGGCCCTTTGAAATTACAATGATTTAGACAATATTGATAACAATAGAAGAGATACTATTGTGATAATTTTGATCATAGGATTTATTGCAGGTCCAACTGTATCTTTATATGGATCGCCTAC
>MGLU01000047.1 GCA_001796155.1 Chlamydiae bacterium RIFCSPHIGHO2_12_FULL_27_8
CTGTTCTATCTCTTCAATCCACCAATCTTCAAGCTGTTCAAATAACTCATCAGAAATTAGTTTTGCGATAGTAAGCTCTGGTTTTATAATAAATAGAAGTCTACCTTTTATTTTATTTGATGTTACTGCTTCATAAGTTTTAGCGATTTCTTCAGGATATTTTAATCCTAAAATATAAAGTTCATCCCTTAATTCTTTCCAAATAGGCTCTAAAAAATTAGGCTCCTTATCATATTCTTTATTTGAGATTTTTGGTATTCTTATTGTTATGCACCTGTCTGTAGAAATAAAATCAAGTCCTTCAGTGTTGTTTAGTGTAGTTGTGTTAAACAAGTCATAAGTCTCAGGTTTTCTATTTTTTCCTTCACTTACTTTCCCAGCTTTAAAGCCTCTCATAAATCCTGTTTTAACTAATCTTGTCGTTGCATTTTTCTTTTCTTCATCAAGAGTTTCATAATCATCAATATGTGTTTCTCCTTTCGTGCTTTCAATTAATCGTTGTAAATATGCAAGTGTCCAATCTCCGAGAGCAATAGAATTAAAGCCTATGTTGTGTAGTATTTGAGTTAATCTTGATTTTGCAGAACCCATTTCAGCAAAAATAAAAAGTCTGGCTCTTGCTCTCCACACAGGCATAAAGAAACTTGCTATTTTATAACAAGCAAGTAAAGAGTATTTTCTCTCATCTTCAAGATAGAGATATTTTTTAAAAATCTGAATTAACTTTTCATAAACAGAGTTTAGAGTTATGCTGTCAGTATTTTCATAAAGCCATTTACTTACTACTTTTTTAGACATTATATTATCAAGTCCTTCATCATAAAAATCATCTTTATAATTTAATCCGAAAATATTTCTTATTTCATCTAATCTTTCAAATTTGAAATGGATTTTTTTGTTAGATGTTACAATCGTTGTGTATGGTTTTCCTTCTCTATAAAGCTTTGTTGCAAAATAATAAACACCATTATGAAAACCACAGCCAAGACTTTCATATTTTTGTCTATCCTCGACGAGAAATGATTTTATTCTGCTAATTTCCTGCATTTCTTCTTTGATTTTTTCATTATTTTCTTTTGCATATTCAAGATATATATCTGGACTTTTTTTAAAATAAGGAAGTGGGCTGAAACTTATTATTATTTTTGGAGTTAATTTTTCTGGTAAAAATCCATTTTCATCTCTAAAAGTATTCATCATTTTTGCAAACCCACCATTGCCCTCAACATCCATTTTAAAAGCTCGTAATAAAGCTTCTTTTTCGTCTGTCATTATTTTTGAAATAATAGAAATACTTATTAAGATATAATACTTTATTCCTAATAACTAGAAAGGAGTTAAAACTCCTTTCTTCATCTGTTCTTTCTATTTATTTTTCACCTCATTATTTTTAATTGTTTAGCAATTCTTTTTAATTTATCCAGCGTTTCTTTTTCATCTTTGAGTTCCAAATTAATAATAAAGCCGTATTTAGTGAGAAGACCATCTCTTCTTGATGAAGATGTCCATCTTATATTTTCCAATATTTCTTTTGGAATTTTTTTACTCACCTTTCAATTCCTCTGCGATTTTATTTAATTCTTTCCCAATTCGTCTTAATCTTTCCAGTGTTTCTTTTTCATCCTTCAGTTCTAAATTCTCAAACCACCCAATCGTGCCATCAACAGATTTTGTTACTCTTAAATTTTCCTTAAAAGAATATCCTTCATCATTGATTGTTTTCGTTTGTTCTGTCATTGTGCAATGCCTCCAATTTTAATTCTCGTATAATTGCCATTACTATATTATAATCGACTTTAATTTTCTCATAATAAGATAATGGCTCAATTTGTTCTATCATTTTCAACCTCTACTTTTTTAATGATAACAAAATCTCCCGCTTCAATATTTGATTTTCTTGGAATAACGACAAATTTTAATTTATCATACTTTCTAATTAAAACTCTTTTTATTTCCATTTCTTTGTTTGCGTATTTTTGCATATAATAACTAAACTTTCATCTTTATAAATGTTACTATATGACAAGATATGCAAATATTTATAAAGTCAATTCTCTTTATGGCTCTATGAAAAATGAACCTATTTTAAATATCAAAGAACAGGCTTTAGAAAAAATAAAATCACTGCAAAAAATAGAACCTGAGTTTGTGTTAAGTTGGCTTGGTGGTTTAACTGACTTAGAACAAAGAATAATTTCTGTTATGTATATCTATAATAAAGCATTAACAATAAAAGATATTATGAGTTCATTAATTAAGAATACTTATTCTGTTTTAGCCTCAAGAGATTATCCAATAGGGATTAGTTTAAAGAGTGAATTTGATTTTCCGTTTAGCAGTTATTGTTTAGCTGATGATAAAAAAATAAAGCAAAAAATATTTCTTATGTCTCAACCAGAAGCTATGAATTTTTTGAAAAAAGAAATTAAGTTCCCCAGCTTCAGAAGAATTGATAAAAGTATTCAAGATTTAATTAGTTTAGGGGTTGTCCTTACAAGAGAGGGAAAATTAGAGAATGAAAAGATTAAAGGGCTATATTTTTTAAATCCAATTATTAGAACACAACTTTTAAAACTTAAAATTAATAAGGATAATTTGAGGCACAACTTACAAAACAAGCATAAAGTTTAAAGAGATTGTTTAATTAATACTTTTTTCCCTCTCTTCAATCCCTCAATCTCTTTTCTAAAATTATCAAACATTTCAGAATATTCTTTTTCCCTTAATTCAAATTGTGTTTTTAATTCCCTGCTTTCTTTCCTAACTTTTGAAATATCATCATCAAGCATAACTTCTTTAACTTCAAACTCGTCAATCCCAGCACGATTAATATAAACATCAACTACATCACTGCTGAATACCCAACCAAATCTTTTACAAAGCTGTTGTCTGTTTAATTTAGAGGCGTAAAATGTAGCTGATGATTTTCTAAACATATGAGCATGAACTCTTTTATCTAAAACTCTCTTTCCTAATCTTGTTAAAAACATTCTAACAGCGTCGTAACCAATATTTAAAACTCTGTCCTTTGCGTCTTGTTTTTCTATACTTGCTAAATATTTGGCTATCGCTTCGGTGCAGTATTCCCAATATAACCCGACTTTTCTGCCTTGTGTTTTGCTGTATTCTCCTCTAATGTCAATCTGATAATAAGGAAAGTTTTTTGTTGGTGCTTCTAAATCCTCAAATCTGAAATTAAGAAATTCCTCTATTCTTGCACCGCTATCAAACAAAACAGCTATAGCATATTTCTGCCAGAGTGGTTTAGCTTCTTTATACAATTTCTTTATTTCTTGCTCTGTTAAAATTTCTGGAGTTTTCTTTTTGCTCCTAATAATAAACCACTTTCTTAATGGTTTATTTGTTTTAGAGATAAAGCTATTAATCTTTTTCGGATAGTTATATTCAAAATAACGGACAAGACTTTCAGTTAGTCCTTCTTTTATGGTTTCCTTGTAGGGTTTGCCATCTTGTTTAGTAATTTTATCATTAAGCAATTTTTCCTTAAAACTTTCAAGCTCTTCTCTTGATATTTTATCGGTTGGCTTTTTGTAAATCTTAAAGAATAAAACCATATCATTGATAAGTCTAAGCTGTCGCCTTTCGGTTAAACCTTTTTCTATTGTTACTTGTCTAATCCAATCCAAAACAGATTTATATTCTTTTTCCGTTGGTGTAAATTTCTTTAAGTTGTTTTTAGCTGTTTCAAGATTAATCGGATGTATGCTTATCTTTTCAAAGGTCATAGAATATAGAAAAACCTATCTTTTATAAATGTTCTGGTTCGGAATAATGCGAGGGGTACGCCTGATTGCGAAGTAGAACAATTACTCAAATAAACTTTAAATATGCATTACCCTATGGTAAGAGTATATCAATACTGCTCATTTTATTAAAAGTCCTGATAAAATTCAATGTAATCTGCATAACCATCGGTTACATACACAACCGCTTCAATATGTGCAAGACGATTTTTAGATGTTTTTACATCAAGATTTAACGTAACCTCTATTTCGTCCCTCTCTAAAACATCACAATAGGTATCTGTGATTTTTATTGATGTAGGATGCTCATCTATCAATTTATATTTGTAAGTCATCCAATTAATTAAATCATGGTTAGAAACTGAAAGAAAATATTTTGCTTCATCTATAGCCTCTGCACATAACTCGTATTCTGATTTTTCCTCTTCTAATGGTTGGAATTGCCAAAATATAAAATATATTCCCACAAAAAAGATTATGATGTAAAGAGCATTTTTTAGAATATCAGATTTCCCTATTTGTTTATCTTTTTCCATTTTAGTTTTTTAATTTTTCCTTAAACTTTTTATTGATGTTACTCCAAGTCCAAAATCCAAAAATTAATCCTGCGATTGCCCAAATTATAAAATTAAAAATAATATCAGAATTATCTATTTTCTCCTCAAAAATAAATTTCTGAAAGAAAATCATAAATAGAAACATAAAACCTCCAAAATAAAGAACTCCTCTTGTTAGAATATAATTCCATTTTCCTTGTTCAATTATTTCTTTGAGATTTTCCTCGTTTGTCATTTTTATAATAAATAATAAAGAATTTACATTTTTATATCTATGCATAATTATGCAAACTTTCTATTTAAGGATTATGTGCATTATTGTGCATATGACAAGAAAACCTATTACTTCACTTATGGAAGATATTAAGAAAATTCTTGAGAAGCATAAAGAGTTATCAATAAGACAGCTTTCCATTAAAACTAAATCTCAATGGAGAACTATAGAGAAGGCTTTAGAAACTATGAAGTCTTTAAATGTTGTTAAGGAAAGAAAAGGTAATGAAACTGAAAGGATTGAAAGACTGTTTTCTTTAAAAAAATGAAAAATTTTTCTACGGGGTTAACCAAATAAATTATATGTTCAACTTAAAGGTCGCAAGACATTAAACTAATAGCTTTTACTTCTCAAACTCCGATATATACTTTACACTATATAGGTTTTTAAGAGGCTATAAGCAATAATCCTAACTATTATAAGCTCTATTAATGAATAGCGGTGTAATATATACATTACAGAATACACCTTTTTAGTAATAACAAATAGCGTTTAATCAAATAGTTTACACAAGAAACACAAACCTAATATCATTAAGTTTGTTTTCGTAACAAACTTCATTCTCTAGAATGAACTCTCATACGAAATGAGAGTTAATGATATTAGGTTTTAGAAGTAAAATAAAAGGGGTTGGTGTGTATAAGGGGGAATTAATGGTTTATTTTGATATAAAATTTCCATTACTTTCAAAACTAAACGAACAAGAAATAAATTTAAGAATTTAGTAGGGTTGAACGCCGTAGGTGTTCAAAAGTAACTGAAATTAATAAACTTTTTGGTTGTGAGATTAGTTTTGAAAGTGCCTATATTTCCTCCAAAAAGTCTTTATTTTTTATCTCTTTTTCTTTGAGGTAATTGGAAAGCTTAACGCCTGTCTTTACAAGTTTATGGTTTAAGCCATGTTTCTCAATAATATCCTGCTCTGAAACTCCATCAAAGCTTAATAATGCACATTCAAGTATTTTATTAAAGGTTTGTTTATCCATCTTTAAACGCTCCGTCAAGTTCAGAGAAGTCTATATTGTCTTGTTCACCCATTTCCTCGCCACTTGTATCACCTCTATCACCCCTCACTCCTAACATCTCTTTTATGGGATTAAGATAACCCTTTGTTTCCAATAGTGCCTTAAAATCTCTAATTCTTACTTTATATAGCTTCTTTCCGTTCAGTGTTCTTTTTTTGAATATTGGATTTCTTGAAAAAGAATTTCCTATAACTATACTCATACCTCGTTTCTTTTTTGAAAATTCCTCTTCATAATAAATTTCTAAACCAACGGGCTTAACAACGTCTTCAAATAACTTAAATTCTATATCAAGTGATAGAGGTGTATTAGGTGATAGTAGTGT
>MGLU01000048.1 GCA_001796155.1 Chlamydiae bacterium RIFCSPHIGHO2_12_FULL_27_8
TGCTGAAGGTGCTCCTCCTGCTGTTCCTGTAGCCACTGCTGATGCTGGTGTGGGTACTCCTGCTGTTACTCCTGTAGCTGATACTGGTGCTGGTGTGGGTGCTCCTACTGCTCCTGCTGCTACTCCTGTAGTTGATCCTGCTGAAAGGGACGCTTTTGATCCGGTTGGTTTTTCTGAATTTTGTGAACATAATTTTAAAACCCCAACAGACATTTATAGAGAAAAAGAGCCCTTTAAAGCATATATCCGAAAATTTAAAACAGATTTAAAGAATAGTGAAACTAAAGAGATATTTCTTAATAAAGTTTTAATTCCAAATGCTGTACGTAGGGAATATCTAAAAAGTGTATTTCTATATCCAGATTTACGTTTCATTTCTCGTTATTGTGAAGAGTTACAAGATGTATTTACTTATCAAGATTTTATTAAAAATCTTGTAGAAGTTTTTTGTAATCAATTTAAAGATCAATATAACGAAACAATATATACACAAGCTCAAAAGTTCGAGGAATCATTACGTACGTTATCAACACCTACTGACAAGAATATAGATGTATCATTACAACCAGAAGATTTCACTACCGAAATAATGAAAGAAATATTTGACACGCAAAAATTTATAATTTTGAATTTAGGTACCGAAAAAATCCAATTTGATTTTTATAAAAAAATTCAAGCTACAAGTAATATCAAAGGATATGGTATATGGCCCTTAAGATTTATGGGATATTTAGAGAAATTTCAAAGCATGCAAACTAATCGAGAATGTTTATTACTTTTCATAAAAAAAAGGTTTTCTCGAGCATATAATGCTTATATAAAACACCAAAAAAAATATAATGAATTGTATGATATAAAAAGGCGCTCTATTCCAGAAAATAGAGATTTACTGAAATGTCAAATAGCAATGGTACGAATCGAAGAGACACATAAATCAAAATTTAATGATATTATTGACCGACGAATTGAAGTTTTAACTGATATTTTAAAAGCTTAAGTAAAAATATTTCTTAGATGTGAATTAATATAAATTTATCTTATAAACCATTTAAAAGATCTATTAAATTAGTTATATTATTATATGATTTAATATCTTTAATCTCGAATGGGTTTTCTTGAGTTTCAATACCTGCAGCTTTAACTAAATTGAATAAGGAGAAAGTTGTAAAAGGTTGTATTGATTTAAGATGAGCTAATCTTTCAATAAAAATTTTTTCTTCTCTTGTTTTGAAAGTGGCTATCCATTGTGTTCTAGTTTTAATTTGATAGTTTTTAAGTTTGTTAAACAATTCTAAAACTTTCTCTTTAGAGAATGGTACATAATTAGGGCCTGTTCCGCCCCCATTCATTAAGAAATGAGCCTTTTTTATTGGAGTAGAAATACCTGTCTGTGCATAGGGTGGTTCAGTCAAAATATTTGTATTTTCTTCAATTTCACCACCAGCACCAGCACCAGCACCAGCACCAGTAGTAGGTCTTCCTCCGCCTAATGAAGTGTCGCCGGTGGTACCAGCAGGAGCACCCACACCAGCAGCGGTATCAGCTACTATAGGAGTAACAGCAGGAGCAGGAGAAGCAACAGGAGCAGGAGCTACATGAGCAGCACTGGCATCTGGCCATCCTCCGTCTGATGAAGCACCACCAGTACCAGTAGCTACAGGAGTGCCATCATCATCAGCTACAGGGGCAGGACCAGCACCATCATCACTAGGAGCTGGAGCAGCAGCAGCATTAGGGATACCAGCACCAGGAGCTGCCGTGTCTAATGTATAATCAAATCTTATCTTGTAAGGTCCAACAACTGTTTTTGGCTTGGTGGTTGATACGCTTCTATAATCACCTGGATTTTGAGACAATCGAGATATAAATTGAAATGCCTCGAGAATTGAGGTAATTTTGGTTGCTGTACCTTGCATAGGTTTTATAGTTTTGTGTGCTAGATTTTTATTTAATTTGATTTCATTTTTATCTAAGTCATTCATAGTTAATGATATAACATCGGACGGGTTGTCGTAATTAATTACAGTATTTTGAATATTATTATGATCTATTTTTTTTGAAGGGTATGTTTGATTATATTGAGCTATTGACGGCTCTAATATGTAGGCTGCAAGCTCTGCAATTGTGTTAATATGTGAAGGATTTATATTTTCAACCTCTTTCCCTGCAATATAAACGTTGACATACCAATATCTTGTGATTTTTGTAGTTGGATTTGTATAGGCTAATGTCGGTCTTAATTTTTGACCTGCTTGGGTTGTTAAACTAACACCTATAGGGCTTGTTGTCATAATTATTCCTTATTTATTAAGGAAATTATACCACATTAACATTTAAAATACAATCGAAAAATATATAATTAAATTATTAATTGTATAATATAAATATTTCATTATTAGGTATTAATAAATTGTTAGCGTTTTATATAAATATAAAAAATGGTATAATAGATCGAAATAAAAAGGCTTATATGTCATCAATAACATTAGATATTCAAAATATATCTACACCTACCATGACAGATTTTAAACGTGGTATGGAAGATAGTATACTAAAATGTCAGTCGTATGGATTAAAGATTGCAGCTATTGAGCTTTTAAAAACTACCGAAATTAAAAGTGAGATTAAAAAATTTAACGCTACCCAAATTTTTTTAAGATACGAAGATACAATAGAAGAGTCAGATACAATAGAAAAGTCAAAAATTTCTTATTCTTTAGATGATAAAATTTTTCAAGAAGTCACAAATCCAAAAATTACAGAACTCTTTCAAAAAAGTGTTCTTAAATCAATTAAGTATTTAGAGTGGTTTTCAATCACAAAAAGAGAAATTACTGTTTTAGATGATCAGCAAACACTTATAGATGATTCGAAAAATATCGTTAACAAAATTGATAAAGAAACTCTTGATAAAATCAAAAAAATTAAACCTAGATCGACAGAATGGGCTCTTTGGGTTATATGGGGAATGGAATCTAGAAACTTTTTTATAAAATTTTTTAAATCTTTTTCTATTTCTTCTAAATCTATTGAAAATTTACTTCCTTTCTTCAGTGAATATATTTTGAGTTTTACATTTTGTGTAATAGGTCTTTTTAACGGTTTTAAAATGTTAGAAGATCATACAAGAATTCATGATAGTGAAGGTATTTCGGAAGCAAAAAATAAAATTATAAGAAATTTGATATTAATTATTGGAGGTATATTATTCATTTCTTTTTCATCTTTCGATATAGTTTCTTTTACAATCGCTTTAAGAATTGTTTTTATGCTTTCAGCTTTATATGTTGCATCAAAAAATTACTTTTCTATGAAAATGAGCGAAAAGTTAGAAAGTAAAATCAAACTTATTTTAGAAAATACAAATTTTACAAAACAAGAAAGAGCCCAAGCTCTTTATGTTTATTTAAAAAGCAAAGTTACTGTAAGTGATAAAGAATGTTTAGAGATTATTAAAGATATCAATACAAATTATATAGTAGATCCCATTAGTGAAGAAACTGCAAATCTGCATGTTAAAAATACAAAAATAAAAAAAGAAATTTTACATAAGTTGATTACTAAAAATAAAAGACTTTCTAGAAGAATAGGGTCAGAAGCCGTAGAAATGATTATAAATGCTGAAGATAGTATTGCTTATGATTTTGAAAAAATGAAAATATTAATAACAAAAGTTATTAATGGAATAAATGCTCAAAAAAAACAAAATTTTTGGATTGGTATATCAATATTTTGTCAGGCTATTGAAATATTTTTAATGATTTTTGATAGAGTGTTAGTAGCTAGTACTTTTGGTTATTTATCAAGCTTAATAACAATAATCCTATTAGGAGCTTACTTCTACGGAAAATATTTTAGTTACAGCGAAAAAAATAAAATTAATTATCCTACAAAAGAATTTATAAGTCTTTTAGGCAATCCGGATCTTTAAAATATTTCAATATTAGATTATTCTAAAATAATGGAAGATTTGAGTTTTTTTGTTTCAGGTTTTATAAATTATTTGCAATCGGAAAAAGGCCTTTTAAAAAATAGTATTGAAGCTTATTTTAGAGATATTTCAAACTTTAAAGCATTTCTTATAAAAAAAAATATTAAAAATTTTTCAAAAGTTACAGAAAATTTAATAATCGAATATTTGGATTTTTTAAAAAATAAAAGTTTAGCCTCTTCAACAATTTGTAGAAATTTTGTAGTCATAAAAGTTTTTTTCAGGTTTTTAAAAAAAGAAGGGGAAATTAAAAATGATATTAGTAGATATTTTGATATGCCAAGAATTTGGCAGCTTTTGCCAAATGTTTTAACATCTTTTGAAGTTGAATCACTTCTAAAAACACCGGATATCAATACAAAATTAGGATGTAGAGATAAGGCAATTTTAGAGCTTATTTATGCTACAGGAATTAGAGTCTCTGAAGCTTGCACTATAAAAATATTGGACATTAAGGATAATTTTATAAAAGTTAAAGGCAAAGGAAATAAAGATAGATTTGTTCCAATCGGAAAAAAAGCTTTAGAAGCTATAGATTACTATCTGATAAATTTCAGAAAAGATTCTAAAAATGAAAATGATTTTTTGTTCCTTTCAAAAAATAATAAAAAAATTGATCGCATAACCATTTTTTTAATGGTTAAAGATTATGCTAAAAAAGCAGATATTAAAAAAAATATCTCTCCTCATACCTTAAGACACTCTTTTGCTACTCATCTTTTGGAAAACGGAGCGGATTTAAGACTTATACAAGATATGCTCGGCCATAGCGATATATCTACAACAGATAAATATACTCACATTTCAAAAAAACACCTTTTAAAAACTTTTGAGAAATTTCACCCAAGACCCTAGCTTTTTATTTTTTTTAAAATTAGTTTGTTTACAATTTCAGGGGAAGCTTTGCCTTTAGTCTTTTTCATTACCTGTCCTACTAAAAAACCTAATGCCTTATCCTTTCCATTTAAAAAATCTTCTATAGACTGACTGTTTTCAGATAAAATTGATAAAACAATTTTTTCAATTTCTTCTTCATCATCTAAAGGTTTGAATAATGGATTCTCTTTAACAATTTCCAAAGGAGGTTTTTGCGGATTTTTAATCATTTCATCAATAACACTTTTTGCTATTTTTTTATTTATTTCATTTGTAGTAATCATATTAACAAGAGAAGCTATATTTTTATGGGGGATACCTATTGATGTTATTGTTTTATTTGTTTCTTTTAATTTTCCTGTAATTTCAATTGTTAAAATATTACATAATAAAATTGGATCTAGAGAATCTTTTAATGCTTCTTCAAAATAGTCGGAAAGTTTTTTATCATTAACTAAAATTGAAGCTAAATCTTCGTTCAACTTTAACTTGTCTATATATTTTTCATATCTTTCATGAGGAAGTTCTTTTAAAGATTTTTTTATAAATTCTATATCTGCATCTTTAATCACAATCGGCACTAAATCCGGTTCCGGAAAATATCTATAATCTTCGGCACTATCTTTTTCCCTCATTAAAAAAAGATCTTTTTTAATGCTGTCATACCTATATGTCGAAGATTTAATTAAATACCTAATATCTTCATTTTTGTTGCTTTCATAAATTTTTATTTGTCTTTCTATTTCTATATCAATTGCATGCTCTAAAAAATTAAAAGAATTTAAATTTTTAATTTCAATTTTCGGTCTTAGCTCTTTTTCATGCTTTTTCTTAACAGAAACATTTGCATCAATCCTTAATGAGCCCTCTTCCATAGAGCAGTCGGAAATGTCTA
>MGLU01000049.1 GCA_001796155.1 Chlamydiae bacterium RIFCSPHIGHO2_12_FULL_27_8
GACCGCTTGCCGGCAAAATGGGAGGAGAAATTTTAGTTAAAGGATCAATTGAAGATATCATTAAAAACGAAAGATCATTGACCGGAAAATACTTATCAAATGAGCTGCAAATTAGCGTTTCAAAAGAAAAAAGGGGTTTAAAAAAATTTTTAACCATAACAAACTGCACACATAACAATTTAAAAAATGTTGATTTAAAAATACCTTTAAATAATTTTATATCTATTACAGGAGTCTCCGGCTCCGGGAAATCTTCTTTAATAGCAGATACACTCTACCCTGCCATTTCAAATATTTTAAATAAATCCAAACATGAAGTTGGAAAATATGACAAAATAATTGGCCTTGAAAATATTAATCATGTAATTTTTGTTGATCAATCCCCTATTGGAAGGACAATAAGATCAAATACAGCTACATACACAAAACTTTTTGATGATATCAGAGAGCTTTTTTCTCAAACAAAAGCAAGTAAAATAAAGGGTTTTTTAGCTACACATTTTTCATTTAATACTAAAGAAGGGACATGTCAATACTGCAATGGACTTGGTAAAGTCAAAGTAGATATGGATTTTATGGAAGACATTTTTTCAACTTGTCTTCAATGCGGAGGGAAAAGATTTTCTAAAGATATTTTAGATATTTGTTACAAAGATAAAAATATTTTTGATGTTTTGAATATGGATGTTGATGAGGCATATGAATTTTTCAAATCAATTCCAAAAATCGAATCAAAACTTCTTCTTTTAAAAGAAGTAGGTTTGGGTTATTTGCCTATTGGACAAAGTGCAACAACGCTTTCCGGGGGAGAGGCTCAGAGAATCAAACTTTCAAAAGAGCTGTCAAATAAAAAAAGAAGCAATACTTTGTATATTTTAGATGAACCGACAACCGGATTGCATTTTCATGACATTCAAAATCTTTTAACAATTTTACATAGACTTGTTGATAATAATAACACAGTAATTGTTATTGAACATAATATGGATTTTGTAAAAACTTCTGACTGGATAATAGATATTGGACCGGAGGCATCAGAAAATGGAGGTAAAATAATAGCTGAAGGAGATATTTCATCTATTTTAAAAAAAGATACTCCGACGTCGAAAGCTTTAAAAAAAGCTTTGAAGGAAGAGCCGTTAAAATCAAAAAAAACTAAAGAAAAAAAAATAGTTTCTCAAAATATTTTAATTAATAAAGCATCAGAAAATAATTTAAAAAATGTTGATTTAGAAATTTTACATAATAAAATCAATATTTTTACAGGACCATCCGGAAGCGGAAAATCTTCTGTTGCATTTGATACAATTTTTAATGAAGGACAAATCAGATATTTACAATCTCTTGGAAACTTTGCAAAACAATTTCTAAATAAAATCAAAAGGCCTGAAGTTGAGTCTATAAAGAATTTATATCCAACAATTGCTATAGAACAAAAAGGGCACTTATTGAGTCCAAGATCGACGATTGGTACTATTACAGAGATTTATGATTACTTAAGGCTATTATATACTCATATGGGAACTGCGCACTCTCCCGAAACTAAAGAGATATTAAAAACGATATCTATTGATTATGTTTTAGACAAACTTTTATCTACATATGAAGATAAAAAGATTCAAATTTTATCTCCTGTATATCTTGGGAGCTCAGAAACATTTGAAGATTTTACTCAAAAATATATTTCAAAAGGATTTTTAAAGATAAGGATTAATAAAGATTATTATTCATTTGAAGAGAAGATTGATTTTAATAATAATTTAAAAAACAGCCTTTATCTAGTGATAGATAGATTAATAATTTCAAAATCTATAAAAAACCGACTATATGAAGCTTTAAAACTTGCAGCGACAATTTCAAATAATGAAATTACAATAGCATTAGAAAATGAAGATTTATATTTTAATTTATCTTTTGCAGATGAAAAAACCGGTAAAAGCTATCCTCCTATAACTTTTCAAACTTTTTCATTTAATCACGAAGAAGGGATGTGTTTAGACTGTCTGGGATTAGGATTTATATATGGAGCAAATTTAGAAGATGCATTTACAAGTAAAAACAATTCAATTCTAGATATTTTAAATAATTTTTTTAATGATGAAGAACTTGATCTGATGTATGAATATTTTAATTTTTTAAAAATAGATGCAGAAAAACCAATTAAAAAATTATCTTTAGAAGAATTGCAAATATTTTTAAATGGTTCTGAAAAAGAATTTAAATATAAAAACATAATCTTTGTATATAAAGGTTTTAATAAAACACTTGAAGACTTATCAAAACATTCATCAAAAGAGATAAAAGAGTACTTAATTCCAATTTTAGAAAAAAGAAGCTGTCAAAGCTGCAATGGAGAGCGATTAAATCCTTTAGCGAGAAATGTTTTAATAAAAGATCTATCTATTACTGCTTTTACGGCATTACCGGCTGAAAAAGCATTAAATTTTATTAATACGCTTACTCTAGATAAAAAAAATAGAAACATTTTAGAAGATGTTTTAAATTTTATAAAAAAATCTTTAACTTTTTTAAATGAAATAGGACTTGGATATATCTCTCTTGATAGATCTGCACCAACGCTTTCCGGAGGTGAGATGCAGAGAGTAAGACTTTCAAAACAGCTTGGATCATATTTAACATCATGCATTTATATTCTGGACGAACCTACAATTGGTTTGCATCCGCATAATATATCACTACTGTTTAATGCATTAAAAAAATTAAATGACCTTGGAAATACATTGATTGTAGTAGAACACGATCCAATGTTTATAAAAAAAGCTGATTATATCTTTGATTTTGGTAAAGGTGCCGGTTATTTAGGAGGAGAAATCATTGCTAAAGGAAGTGTTGATGAAATATTAAAAAACAAAAATTCTATAACCGGAAAATATTTATCGAATAAAAACCAAATAGAAATGAACAAAAATAGAAGGGACATAAGTAACAAAAAATTAAAAATTAGAAATGCTAAAGTGCATAATTTAAAAAACATATCATTTGAAGTCCCGTTAAATGCAATTACAGTTTTAAGCGGAGTTTCAGGGTCCGGAAAATCTACAATTTTATATGATATTATTAAACCTGCCTCTATTTCAGCTATCAAGCAAAAAATAGATTTTATAGATCTTTATTATGCTCAAGTTGAAGGATTAAAAAATTTTTCAAGGGTAGTAGTTTTAGATCAGTCTCCTATTGGTCAAACCTCTAGAGCTGATGTTGGAACATATTCTGAATTAATGCCGATACTTAGAAAATTTTATGCAGAGCTGCTTCTTTCAAAAACAAAGGGCTTGAGACCTCAGAATTTTTCCTATAATCATCTTTCCGGAATGTGCAGAACATGTTGGGGACTTGGCTACAAACATATTCAGCTCCAGTTTCTTCCTCCGATTAAAGTTGAATGCGAATCATGCCACGGCAAAAAATTAAATCAAATATCTTTAGAAGTTAAATATAACAATAAAAATTTAGGTGAAGTTTTAGATCTAACTCTCGATGAAGCTAAACAATTTTTTGAAATAATTCCAAAAATTGTAAAAAAAATTAACATCATACAGGAAGTAGGACTTGGATATTTAAAAATTGGTCAAGATCTTAATACACTTTCACTTGGCGAAGCTCAAAGGCTCAGACTTTGCCTAGAGCTCGAAAAACAACATATGAAAAACACTTTATTTTTATTTGACGAGCCAACAACCGGACTGCATTTTGTTGATATAGAAAAACTAATGAAAATTTTTAATTCACTTGCCGACAAAAAAAACACTCTCATTATCATTGAACACAATTTAGATATTTTAAAAAATGCTGATTACATAATTGATATAGGAAAAGAAGCCGGAGAAAATGGAGGTGAAATTATTGCGAGTGGAAGAGTTGAAGATATTATTGAAGTTAAAGATTCTTATACCGGAAAATATTTAAAAGAATATTTAACAAGCTAATTCAGTACATAGAAGAAAGTTTATTTCTTGTAGATTTTGATTTAAACACATTATACAATCTCCACAGACTTAACATCCCAAGTGTACATCGGTTAGATCTTAAAAGATGGACACATATTAATATATTTAAACCTTTTAAAACAAGAAAAAAAGACGCTTTCATCCAACGATTGAAACCGTGTGTTTTTCCGCTTAACTGTCATAATTTGATTGCTTTCTATATAAAATAATAATATATATTCAATTATATTGAAAAATTTAGGAGTTTTTTTTATGTCTCATCAGCTAATGTCAAGAAGAAAGGCTCAGAGCCTAGCCTTAGCTCTTTTTTTAACAGGACTTGCAATTATTACTTATACAAAGTACTGGTGGCCCGGAATTGCACTTGCAATAGGCGTGCCTCTTGCTGTTAAGCAGTATCTATTAGACAAAAAATTTGATATGATAGTTACTTTAGTTGTTTTTGTTGGAGTATTCATTACTGTACAATTCAATATTAAATGGGAAATAGTTCTGCCTGTACTTTTTACATTAGGTGGACTTTATGTCTTTTTTAAAGAGTTTTTTGGACCAAAAGAGATTGAAGAAGAAGATATTGATGAAGATTTGAATCATGAAATTGAAGAAGAAGACGAAGAACATAAATAAAACAGGTATACACTACTTGAAAAAAATATATTTTAATTATCTTTAAAAAAAACTTCATTTTCAGTTTTTTTATTGAGGAAAAAATTTTTTATATTTTTTAAAGTTGTTATAGAAATATTTTCCATCGCCTCTTTTGTAAAATATCCTTTATGTGATGTTATCAAAACATTTGGAAAAAACAACAGTCGTGATAAAACGTCATCTTTTATTATTAATGTTGAGTAATCTTTATAAAAATAATTTTCCTCCATTTCATACACATCAAGTCCGGCTGCAGACACTTTTTGATCTTTCAAAGCTTTTATTAAATCCTTTGTATTAATAAGTTTGCCTCTTCCTGTATTTATTATCATGACGCCATCTTTCATTTTTGATATTGTTTTTTTATTTATCATATAATGATTTTCATTAGTTAATGGACAATGTAAGGAGATGATATCTGATTTTTTCAAAAGGCTGTTCAAGCTGACTAGCTTTATTTTTTTACTGCATTTTTTTAAATATGGATCATAAGCAATAACTTTCATGTTAAAACCTTGAGCAATATTGATTAAAATTTTTCCAATATTTCCGACTCCTATAACACCAAGAGTTTTTCCTTTTAAATCAAATCCAAGCATTCCGTCCAATGAAAAATCCCCCATTCTTGTTCTTATAAAAGAGAGGTAATTTTTTCTATTTAAGGAAAGAATAAGACCCATTGCATGTTCTGCAACTGCATAAGGAGAATATGTTGGGACTCTAACAATTTTAATTTTATCTTTCGCATGTTTTACATCTACATTATTAAATCCTGCACATCTTAGGGCAATGATCTTAACATTGTTTTTTATAAGCCCGTCGATAACCATCTTATCTACCTTATCTTCTACAAAAATACAGACAGCCTCATATCCTTTTGTTTTATGAACGGATTTCATGTCTAAAGGTTCAGATAAAAATTTAAGATTAAACTTATATTTTTTATTAACCATTTCAAAAAAGCTGATATCATAAGATTTTGCACTGAAAAAAATTATTTTTTGCATAAAAGTCACCTTATTTTTTTTTATAAGGAAATTTATATTTTAAAAAAAGATTTAATTGTTCTTTGATTTTTAAAATTCTTAATAGATTTCATCAATTTGACGAAGTGGGAACCCATTCCTTCAGGGATGGAAGGCAGGGCGATTAAAGTGGACCCCAAAGTCAAGACAATAAATTTAACAATCAAGGAATTTGTTTTATATTTACAATCTTTTTTTTTAAAGACTA